>JBOHIT010000570.1:0-35383 GCA_050726155.1 Bradyrhizobium sp. | reverse complement strand
ACGACTTATGCCTTCTGCGCCATAAACGCGCGCCAGCCGCCGAACGTGGAAATATCCCGGGCGCCGTTGATCGCCGCCTGCTCGACCAGGAATCCCTTGATGCCGCGGCCGTCAGCCAAACGGATGGTGCCGATCGACAGCGGCGGCGGGATGGCGGCGACGAATTTTCCGAACGCGGCTGCCGACAGCGCCCAGAGTTCGAGCTTGATCTGATATCCCACTCCGGCGTCGACCCGCAGCATGCCGGGTTTCGGCGGCGTGGTGTCGAGCGCGTAGAGCTTGTAGTCCGGCGCGGTGACGGCCTCTTCCAGCAGGCGTCCGCCGAGATCAGTCAATTCGCCGTTCAGCGCCATGCCGGAGAGATGCGCGCCGACCACGGCGATGGCGATTTCGCCGCCACTCACTTCCCGTGACAACGCCGCGAGCGGTGGCTGCGTCAGGCCTTTGCTGCCCATCTTCAGCTCGGTGTCGGCATGGAAGACGCGGCCGATGCTGGCGAGTTGTGCGTCATGTCCGGCGGGCGCCAATAGCGTGATGCCGAACGGAATGCCGTCGGGTCGTATCGCTGAAGGCAGCGCCAGCCCGCAGAGATCGAGCAAATTGACGAAATTGGTGTAGGTGCCGAGCCGGGAGTTGAGCTCGACCGGATTGGCCAGCACCTGCGCGGTCGAGTAGGCGGTCGGCGCCGTCGGCAGCACCAGCGCGTCAATATTGCCAAAGGTGCGCTCGGCGATACGCCGCAGCGCCTGCAAGCGATACAGCGCCGCGAACGTATCGGCCGCGGTCGGCCGCGCGCCGGCGGCCGTGATCTCGCGGGTGACCGGATGGATCGAATCCGGCGACGACGCCAGGAGATTGCGGATCACCAGAAAGCGCTCGGCGACCCACGGCCCCTCATAGAGCAGCCGCGCAGTTTCATAAAACGGCTCGAGATCGAATTCGACCAGCGTGGCGCCGAGCGAGGTCCAGCGCTTCAGCGCCGCGCCATAGGCCTTCTCGGATTCGCGGTCGCCGAAGAAGATCAATTGACCGTTGCGGGGAATGCCGAGCCGCAACTGTCCGGGCCATGCTGTGACTTCGCCGAGCGGCCGGTCGCGCGAAAACGGATCGGCGCCGTCGGGGCCGGCCATCGCCGCGAGCGCCGTCATGGCATCGTCGACGGTGAGCGAAAACACCGAAATGCAATCCAGCGTGCGGCAGGCCGGCACCAGGCCGGCATTGGAGATCAACCCGAGGCTCGGTTTCAATCCGACGATGTTGTTGAGCATCGCCGGCACGCGGCCGCTTCCCGCCGTGTCGGTGCCGAGTGCCAGCGGCACCAGTCCGGCGGAAACCGCCACCGCCGATCCCGAACTCGATCCGCCTGGAATGAGGTCGGCGCGGATCGGGTTGACGGGAATGCCGTAGGGCGAGCGGACACCAACCAAGCCGGTGGCGAACTGATCGAGATTGGTCTTGCCGATGATGACGGCGCCGGCGGCGCGCAGCTTGGCGACCGCGGTCGAATCATGCGTCGGCGCATAGGAAAAGGCCGGGCAGGCCGCCGTCGTCGGCAGGCCCAGCGCGTCGATATTGTCCTTCACCGCGACCGGCACGCCAAGCAGCGGAAGCGATGCCGCATCTTTCGCGGTCAGCGCCTGCGCCTCCGCCAGCGCGTCCTTTTCGTCGCGCAGGCTGATGAAGACGGCGGGATCGTTGTAGTCGCGGATGCGCTGATAACTGCGCGCGATCGTCTGTGCCGGCGTCATGGTCCCGGCGCGGTGCGCGGCGACGATCGCGGCAACGGTTTCAGTCACTTGATGCCTCGTCCTTTGGCCTGGCTGAGCGACGTCACGATCGGCGTCGCTCAGCCAGGGATGATCTATCCCGGATTGAAGCAAGCGATGTGCCATTGTGTACATTATCGATGCAGGCGGAGATATGCGAATAGAGACGCTATTTCAGTCATTTAGTCGAGTTATCACGAAATGCCGCAGGCCATGCGTTCATACAGGCGGCAGTGCTCCTGCTTAAATCGTAGGCAGTATCAAACCAGGGTCGGCAGTCGTATCGGAAGCGCGATGACAACATTGCCGGGCGGCGCATTTCTCGCGTAGAGCAAATTGCCGGCCCCCAAAGAGGGGCGCGCGAGGAAACCGATGACGACAGCCGCCCATTCACGCCGCCACCATCCCGAAACGCTGTTTGCCAAGCCCGCGGTAACAGCCGATCGCCGCGCCGACGGCAGCATCCTCGTGAAATCGACGGTGGCTTTGAAGGAAAGCGCGCGCTGCGTCGGCGACTGGCTCGAATATTGGGCCAGGGAAACACCGGAGCGGATTTTCCTCGCCGATCGCACCAATGCCGACGCGCCGTGGCGCACCGTCAGCTATGCCCACGCGTTGCGGCAGGTCCGCTCGGCGGCGGCATGGATTCTCTCACAGGGATTGAGCGCGGAACGGCCGCTGGTGATCCTGTCCGACAACAGCGTCGACCACGCGCTGTTCGCACTGGCCGCCCAGCATGTCGGGGTGCCCTCGGCGGCGATCTCGCCGGCCTATTCGCTGATGTCCAAGGATTTCGACAAGCTCAAGGACATGATCAAGCTACTGGAGCCGGGCGCGATCTTTGTCTCCGGCACAAAGCCGTTTGCCGCCGCGCTGGCGGCAATCGCGCCGTTGCATCAGGCAAGGATGGTCAGCGGCAACGTGGACGATGCCGACGCGATTTCGTTCCGCAGCATTGCGGCCACGCCGGAAACGCCGGCGGTTGAAAGCGCCTTCAAGGCCGTCACACCGGATACGATCGCAAAATTCCTGTTCACCTCGGGTTCGACCGGCACGCCGAAGGCTGTCATCAACACCCAGCGCATGCTGACCTCGAGCCAGCAGGCCAAGGCGCAGACATGGACGTTCCTCGACGAGGCGCGCGACGATCTGGTGATCCTCGACTGGCTGCCGTGGAGCCATACCTTCGGCGCCAACCACAATTTCAATCTAGTGCTGCGTAATGGCGGCACGCTCTATGTCGACGGCGGCAAGCCCGCGCCCGGGCTGTTCGCGACGTCGTTGGCCAATCTGCGCAGCGTGATGCCGACGGTGTATTTCAACGTGCCGCGCGGTTTCGACATGCTGATCGCGGCGTTGCGCAGTGACGACGAGCTGCGCCAAAAATTCTTTGGCGACGTCAAGTTCGCGTTCTACGCGGGCGCGGCGTTACCGCAGAATCTCTGGGATGCGCTGGAAGAACTCTCGATCAGGACGGTCGGCCGTGCGCTGCCGATGGTATCGGCCTGGGGTTCGACGGAGACTTCGCCGCTGGCAACCGATTGCCATTTCCAGGCCAAACGTTCCGGCAATATCGGCGTACCGATCCCGGGCACCGAACTGAAACTGGTGCCGTCGGGCGACAAGCTCGAGGTGCGCGTGCGCGGGCCGAACGTCACGCCCGGCTATTGGAAGGCGCGAGAACTGACGGCGCAGGCGTTCGATGCGGAAGGCTTCTATCTGATCGGCGATGCCGTGGTCTTTGCCGATTCCGATCGTCCTGAGTTGGGATTGTTCTTCGACGGCCGTGTTGCCGAGGATTTCAAGCTCAATTCAGGAACCTGGGTCAATGTCGGAAATCTGCGCGTTGCGGGTATCGCGGCACTGGCGCCATTGGCGCAGGACATCGTCGTTACCGGCCATGGCCGCGACGAAGTCCGCTTCCTGGTGTTTCCGAATATCGCCGCCTGCCGTGCCCATGCGGGTTTGCCTGACAACGCCGGCGCCGATGAGATCATTGGCCACGCAAAAGTTCGCTACGCGATCGGGCAGGGGCTCGCCAAACTGAAAGCGCACGGCAGCAACTCGTCCGGCCACGCCACGCGCGCGTTATTGTTGGCCGAACCTGCTTCCGTCGACGGCGGCGAGATCACGGATAAAGGCTACATCAACCCGCGCGCGGTGCTGACCCGGCGGGCCGGCGCGGTGGCGATCCTTGATGACGACCAATCCGCCGCGTGGATCGGCTGTGCCGGCTAGGTTTCAAGCGGTTTCGCTGCGGGAAAGTTCGCGCCGGTAAGCCTCGACCAGCCGCGTCAGCATCTGAAGAAACGCCGCGCGCTCGGCCTTGCTGAGCGGCGCCAGCGTGTGTTCGTTGAAAATTTCGCCAAGCCGGCGCGCTTCATCGGCCCGCTTCTGCCCGGCCGCGCTGAGCGACAATTCGACCGCGCGTTTGTCGCGCGCCGATCGCTTGCGCTTGATGATGCCGGCCTCCTCCATGACGGACAGTATCTTCACGAGATTGGGGAGCCGCATCTTGAGCACGGCGGCCAATTCGCTCTGTGTCACCGCCTCGTTGTCGCGCACCGTCATCAAGATGGAATATTCGACCGGCGAAAGTCCCAGCGACTGAAAGTGCCGGAAGAAGGCTTCGAAATTCAACAGCTGCAGGATCCGGATCATGAACCCCGGCGTCTGCTGTAACGCGCTCAGATCAAGCGTCTTTTTCCTGGCATCGGCGGTTTCGACCAGCGGCGATTTTTTCGCCGCGGTGCGGCTGCGGGGCGCTTGCATTGGCTCGTGATTCCCAGTCGTGATTGACATGCCCGAAAACTACTTATATTTTATAAGCAATTTCGGCAGCACCAAGATTGCCTTTTGACGTTGTAAACGCAGGGAGGGCCGGATGGGCCATGTTTTTTCGTGGTTGAAGACGTCGCTGGTTGCGATGGCCGCCGTAATGCTGGTGTCCGGTGCGCAGGCGCAGGAAAAAGTCCGCATCGGGGTTCTGAACGACCAGTCCGGCGTGTTCGCGACCTACCAAGGCATCGGCTCTGTCATCGCGGCCCAAATGGCGGTCGAGGATTTCGGCGGCAAGGCCGCGGGCAAGGTCGTCGAAGTGGTCGCAGCCGATCACCAGAACAAACCCGATATCGGCGTCGGCATCGCGCGGCGCTGGTATGAAAACGAAAGCGTCGATGCGATCTTCGATCTGCCGAACTCGGCGATCGCGCTCGCGGTCGCTGCCATCTCCGAGCAGAAAAACAAGGTGTTTGTCGGCTCCGGCGCCGGCACGGTGCTGCTGACCGGCGCAAAATGCACGCCCAATACGGTCCACTGGACCTACGACACTTACGCGTATGGACACGGCCTCGGCAAGGCGGTGGTCGCAAAGGGCGGCAAGAAGTGGTTCTTCCTGACCGCCGATTACGCGTTCGGTCACGACCTCGAAAAGCAGGCGATGGAAGCGGTGAAGGCCGCCGGCGGTGAAGTCGTCGGCGCCGTCCGCCATCCGCTGGGGACGGCCGATTATGCGTCGTTCCTGCTGCAGGCGCAGTCGTCCGGTGCCGATATCGTCGGCATCGCCAATGCCGGCGACGACACCATCACGTCGATGAAACAGGCGGCCGAATTCGGCCTGACCACGAAGCAGAAGCTGGTCGGGTTGATTCTCGGCATGAACGGGTTGCCGGCGCTGACCCTGAAGGCGGCGCAGGGCGCGCAGATCATGAACCCGTTCTACTGGGATCTGAACGCAGGCACGCGCAGCTTCGCTGCGAAATTCGCCGAGCGCCACCCGCAGAAGAATTATCCGAACGACATGCAGGCCGGGGTCTATGCCTCGGTGATCCATTACCTCAAGGCCGTCGATAAGGTCGGCGGCGCCGCCGACGGCAAGGCGGTCGTCGCGGCGATGAAGGCGATATCGACCGACGATCCGTTGTTCGGCAAGGGCTTCATTCGCGCCGACGGGCGAAAAATCCATCCGCTCTATTTGCTCGAGGTCAAGAAGCCGGATGAGTCGCAGTCGAAATGGGACCTGCTGAAAGTGGTCGCCACCGTCAACGGTGAGGATGCGTTCCGGCCCGAGAAGGACGGCGGCTGCCCGATGTTGAAATAGCGGGTCCGCGGCTTCAGCATCGCAATTCGACGCAGGCTTTGTCGCAACGCTCTGTTCCGGCAGCCTTCCTGACGTGCTTTCGGTCGGCTGCGATGGGCAAAGCCCGTCGCCTTCGGTTCCCCGGCGGTTATTTGTTGCCGAGGCAACTAATTCGTGCCAGTGTCTGATCAAATGACGGCCCGATCGCAAAAAGCAGTTCAACTGCCGGGTCTTTGCAAGGGAGGTTTGGTGGGCGAAAGCGGCAACAGGTACCGGCACCACGCGTCGTGCACGCGCGCGACGCTGCGCCCTGTGGTGCGGCCGATGCCGGGCCGCTTACGCTTCGTCGCGCGGGCCTCCGACGCCCTTGACGGCGTCGAGATTGCCATGGACGCGGCGCAGCAGGTCGATCAGGACCTCGCGTTCGTCTTTCTTCAGGACAGAAAGCAGCCTTCGTTCGCGTTCGAGAGCGGCGACGATGACCTTGTCATGCGTCGTACGTCCCTTGGCGGTCAGCGAAATCGAATGGGTACGGCCGTCATCGGGCGCGGTCCGGATCGTGACCAGCCCGCGTTTTTGCAGCACCGACAGCGTGCGGCTCACCGGCCCCTTGTCGAAGCCGATCACGTGGCAGATGCGCGAGGCCGGAATGCCGGGCTCGATCGCCAGCAGCGACATGATCCGCCAATCCGTGACGTTGACGCCGAAATTCCGCTGGTAATAAGCGGTGGCGCTGTTCGACAGCTTGTTGGCGATGAAGGTGATGAACGCCGGAACGTAGCGGTCGAGATCGAGCGTCGGGCCGTCATCGGCATCTGCGACTTCCGCCGGCTTCGGCCGGCGCGCTTTCCTGGCGGGTGGTTGGCTGCTCATGTCCCTGATCGTCGCTGCGAACGCTGATCGAGAGATAGTGACATGCAACAAGGCTTTACAACAACAAACTTCGGGAGGTCCCGGTGACAGCAACACATTTGCCTGCGTCAGACGGTAACGCTGCCGATCCGGCGTTCAACGGTTCATCCGATATCCCGCGGCTGGATGTCGATCCGTTCTCGCTCGAATTCTTTGCCGATCCCTATCCGACCCACGAGCTGCTGCGCGAGACCGGACCGGTGGTCCATCTCGACAAATGGAACGTGTTCGCCGTCGCACGCTACGCCGAAGTGCATGCGGTGTTGAACGATCCCGCCACCTTCTGTTCGAGCCGCGGCGTCGGCCTGAGCGATTTTGCCAAGGAGAAGCCGTGGCGGCCGCAGAGCATCATTCTCGAAGCCGACCCGCCCGCGCATACCAGGACGCGGGCGGTGCTGAACCAGGTGCTGTCGGCAACGGTGATGCGGCCGCTGCGCGAACGGTTCGCGGCTGCCGCAGAGGCCAAGGTCGACGAATTGCTGGCGCGTAAAAGCTTCGATGCCATCGCCGACCTGGCGGAAGCCTTCCCGATGTCGGTTTTCCCGGATGCGATGGGCCTGCAGCAGGAGGGCCGCGAAAATCTGCTGCCCTATGCCGGCCTGGTATTCAACGCCTTCGGCCCGCCGAACCAGTTGCGGCAGGACGCCATCGACCGTTCGGCGCCGCATCAGTCCTACGTCGCGGCGCAATGTCAGCGCGAAAACCTGGCGCCCGATGGATTCGGCGGCTGCATCCACGCCCGCGTCGACACCGGTGACATCACCGAGGCGGAGGCGCCGCTTTTGGTGCGATCGCTGCTCTCGGCGGGCATCGATACCACCGTCAACGGCATTGGCGCGGCGGTCTATTGCCTGGCGCGGTTTCCGGACCAGTTGACGCGGCTGCGCCAGGATCCGACGCTGTCGCGCAACGCCTTCGAGGAGGCGATCCGCTTCGAAAGCCCGGTGCAGACCTTCTTCCGGACCACCACGCGGGACGTCGAACTATCCGGACATCGCATCGGGGAGGGCGAGAAAGTCCTGATGTTTCTCGGCGCCGCCAACCGCGATCCAAGGCGGTGGGAGAACGCCGACCGCTACGACATCGGCCGCAGGACCAGCGGCCATGTCGGGTATGGCTCGGGCATTCACATGTGCGTCGGCCAGCTCGTCGCGCGCCTCGAAGGCGAGGTGATGATGGCGGCGCTGGCGCGAAAGGTTGCCGCGATCGAAATCACTGGTTCGGTCAAGCGCCGTTACAACAACACGCTGCGCGGGCTCGAAAGTCTTCCGGTCACGATGATACCGGCCTGACGAAACGTTCGCACCGGATTTGACGCAATAAGACCGTCGCCGATGCAGGCGCGGAAAAAATGGGGAGAAAATAATGAAGAGTCTCAAGGTCTGCCTGGCGTTTGCACTATCATGTGCGGCATCGGTCACGGCGCGTGCGGACATCTCCGACAACGTCGTGCGCGTCGGCGTGCTCAACGATATCTCCGGCATCTTCCAGGACACCAACGGTATGGGTTCGGTGGAAGCCGCGCGCATGGCCGCGGAGGATTTCAACGGCGGCGGCAAGAATATCAAGGTCGAGATCGTCTACGCCGATCACCAGAACAAGGCTGACGTCGGACAGGCGATCGCGCGCAAATGGCTCGATGTCGAGGGTGTCGATGCCATCGTCGATGTGCCGAACTCGGCCGTGGGGCTTGCGATCAACTCGCTGGTGCGGGATTCGCGTATGACCTTCCTGGCGTCGTCGACCGCGAGCTCCGACCTCACCGGCAAGGCCTGCTCACCCAACACCATTCAGTGGGTCAACGACGCCTGGGCCACCGGCAACACGACAGCGGCGGCGATGATGGCCCGCGGCGGCAAGGATTGGTACTTCGTCACGGTCGACTATGCGCTCGGCAAGGGCATCGAGGCCGAAGCGACCAACTATATCGAGAAGAACGGCGGCAAGGTACTGGGTTCGAGCAAGCACCCGCTCGGCACCTCCGACTTCGCGTCCTTCCTGCTGCAGGCGCAGAATTCCAAGGCCAAGGTGATCGGGCTCGCCAATGCCGGCGGCGACACCATCAACGCGGTGAAGCAGGCGGGCGAGTTCGGCATCCAGCAGAGCGGGCAGACAATGGTGGCGTTCCTGCTGTTCGTCAACGACGTGCACGGCATGGGTTTGAAAGTTGCGCAAGGGCTGCAGCTGCTGGAAGCGTTCTACTGGGACATGGATGACGACACCCGCGCGTTTGCCAAGCGCTTTGCGGCGCGGCCAGGCATGAACGGCAAGATGCCGAGCGGCAACCAGGCCGGCGTCTATGCCTCCACGCTCGCTTATCTCAACGCGGTGGCGGCGACCGGGAGCGATCACGCCAGGGACGCGGTGCCGCAGATGAAGAAGTTCAAGGGCAAGGACAAACTGTTCGGCGACGTCACCATCCGCCAGGACGGCCGCGTCATCCACCCGATGTACCTGTTCGAGGTGAAGAAGCCCGAGGAGTCGAAATATCCGTACGATTATTACAAACTCATTTCGACGATTCCCGCCGATCAGGCATTCCGGCCGATCGCCGCCGGCGGCTGTTCGCTGGTGAAGTGATGGGATGGGCGGAGCCCTCGGCGAGGGCTCCGCTTTGGATAAAGTCAGGCCTTACTGGCAACGGTTTTGGCCGCGTCCGCAATGCCTCGGGCCATCGCGACGAACTCGCTCGGCATCATGACGATCGTCATGGTGTTTTGCTCGGCGCCGACTTCGGTGATCATCTGCATGCGTCTCAGCTCGAGGCCGGCCGGGTTTTGCATAATGACCTCGGCGGCTCGACGCAGCTGCTCGGCGGCATCGAGTTCAGCTTCGGCTTTGATCAGCCGCGCCCGTTTCTCGCGCAAAGCTTCCGCTTCCTGGGCCATCGCGCGCTGCATGCTTGGCGGTATCTCGACATTCTTCATCTGAACGAGCTCGACTTTGACGCCCCACGGCTTGGTGACCGAGTCGATCTGCTGTTGCATGACCTCAGAAAGGGTGTCCTGCGCTTTCAGAATTTCGTCCAGGCTATGCTGGCCGAGGACCGTGCGAAGCGTCGTCAACGATACCTGCGCCACGGCATATGAGACCGCTTTGACCCGCATCACCGCGCGCTCGGGATCGACGATGCGAAACCAGATCACCGCGTCGACCTTGATCGGCACGTTGTCCCGCGTAATGCCTTCCTGCTGTTCGACGTCGGCCGTGACGGTCCGCAGGTCGAGCTTGGTCAACCATTCGATAAACGGCCAGATAAAATAGAGGCCTGGCCCAGCGGTTCGATTGAACTTACCCAGCCGGAACACGACGCTTCGTTCATATTGATTGGCGACGCGGATGCTCATGACAAAGAGAACAACGGCGGCAATGGCGATCAGGACCAACAGGGGATGCGCGGTGAGAAATTCCATGATGAACATGGCCACCTCTTTCACTATTGCCGGGAGCACTAAGTTACGGCTGGCGCCAAATTCAACCCCGTCGAACGACCGGCCCAGGCATTATTTTTTGTTGGCGGAGGCTTGAAATCTCAGCCCGTCACCTTGCTGCTCCCCTGCGTGATCAGCCGCGCCTTGATCGTGGCAGCGACATAGCGGCCCTGCTGCTCGCGGCCGGTGCGATGCCGGACACCGGATTGCCGTTCGTACCTCAAGTTGACGGTGCGTCTAGTCGGCCAAAATCGGCCCGAACGGCTGCCATCGTTCGCCGTCAAAGCGCATCATCCGGAACTCCTTGACGACGCGATAGTCGGACCGGCTGGTGTTGATCGACAGACCCGGTAGCAGCAGGTCCAGTTTGAGGTTCTTCACGTTTGCCGCCTGCTGCATCACATTTTCGCGCGAGATGTCGTCCCCACATTGACGCAAAACATGCACCATCAACTCGGCCGCGCTGTAGCCAAAGGTTGTGAAGATGCTCTTGCGATCACCTTCGGGGTAGTAAGCGTTCATGAACGCGACCCATTTTTTCATGCCTTCGTCATCGATCCAGGTCGGATCGCTGGCTTCCTTGAACGAACTTGCCGAAATAAGTCCTTTGGAATTGTTGAGACCTGCGGCCGCCAGAACTGCGTCGATTGAGGACGAGCCGACACCGAGAAGATGAACGGGCTTCCAGTCGAGTTCTGCCGCCTTCCTGATCACCTGGGCAGCGAATTTAGGCGACGCCATATTCACCAGAACATCGACACCCGCCGCTTTCAGCCGCACAACCTGCGAGTCGACCGTCGGATCCACCGGCTCGTATGTAGCCTCGCTGACCAGCAACCCAGCCGCTCTTGCGCCAAGCGCTTCCTTCAAACCGGCGAGATAGTCCTTGCCCCCATCGTCATTCTGATAGAGCAAGCCAATTCTGGCGTTCGGATAGTTGTCCAGGATAAAGCGCACATAGACACGAATTTCGGTCCGCAGATTTGGAGCGAACCCCATGGTCCATGGAAATTCGGTCGGGTTCTCGAACCGCGTCGCGCGCCCGGCCACGAAAAGCTGCGGGATCTTGCGATCATTGAGGTATTTCTGAATTGCAATGTTGGAAGCGAGCCCAAGCGGCTGAAACATGAATAATACCTCGTCGCTCTCGACGAGTTTGCGAACCTGTTCGACTGTCTTGGCCGGCGACGCCGCATCATCGTAGGAGATCAGGTTAATCTTCCGTCCATTGATGCCACCGCGGTCGTTGATCATTCTGAAATAGGCCGCCTGAACCTTGCCGATCACCGATAATGCGGAAACGGGACCGCTGTAGGGCATGGTCTGGCCGATTTTGATCGCGATATCGCTCGCACCGGGATCGTATTTTCGGCCGTCTGCGAACGATGCGGTTGCGAAAAGAAGTCCGGCCGCAAGGGTCGCTGCCTTCACGACATTCATACGCAGGCCCTCATGCATTGTCGCCCACTGCGAGACTCGGCACATGGCGCGGACAATTCGGACACACGTTCGGGTACATGTCATGGCACGGCGCTCCAGGCTTTCGGTGTCGCTATGAAACTTGGCGCTCCCCTTGATGCGGATGCGATAGGCGTTGCAGTCGAAGGCCATGAACAGAACCCCGACTTTCGGATCCCTGCCGACGTTGCGGAGTGTCCGATGCCGAGCGAAGCGCGAAGCTCTACCCCGTCACCTTGCTGCTCCCCTGCGTGATCAACCGCGCGGGGCGCTGATCCCTGGCATGGACCCAGAGCCAGCTCAGCGCCACGCTGAGGCGGTGGCGCAGGCCGATCAGGAAATAGATGTGGGCGATGCCCCAGATCCACCAGGCGAGGTTGCCCCTGAGCTTGATCCAGCCGAAATCGATGATGGCCTTGCGCTTGCCGATCTGCGCCAGGCTGCCGGCGTGCTTGTAGCGGAACGGCGGCAGCGTCTTGCCACCCAGCCGCGCCTTGATCGCGGCCGCGACATAGCGCCCCTGCTGCTTCGCGGCCGGTGCGATGCCGGGCACCGGGTTGCCGTCGGGACCCGTAATCGTGACGGTGTCGCCGACCGCAAAAATATCGGGATGGCCGGGTACTGTCAGATCCGGCGCGACCTGCACGCGGTAGGCCCGATCGGCGGGCGCACCCAGCCATTCGGCGGCGCGCGAGGCGCGCACGCCCGCGGCCCAGATGATGGTTTTCGCGTCGAGCTTGTTGCCGCCATAGACCACGCCGTCCGCGGTGCATTCGGTGACCGGCTTGCCCAGCATCACCTCGACGCCGATGCTTTCCAGTGCAGCTTGCGCATAGGCCGAGAGATCATCCGGAAAGCCCGCCAGTACGCGCGGCCCGGCCTCGATCAGAACGACGCGCGATTTGTGGGTGTCGATGTTGCGGAAATCCGGCGGCAGCGTGTCTTGCGCGAGGTCGGCGATGGTGCCGGCGAGTTCGACGCCGGTCGGCCCGGCACCGATGATGACGAAGGTGAGCAGTGCGGCGCGCCGCGCCGGATCGGTTTCGCGCTCGGCGCGCTCGAAGGCGACCAGGATACGCCGCCGCAATGTGGTGGCGTCCTCCAGCGTTTTCAGCCCCGGCGCGAAAGGCTCCCATTCGTCATGGCCGAAATAGGCATGACGCGCCCCGGTGGCGAGGATCAGCGTGTCATAGGGCAGCACATCGCCGTCATCGAGCAGCACCCGCTTGCCTGCGGTGTCGACGCCGTTGACGTTGGCAAACAGCGTCGTGACATCGGGCCGGTCGCGCAGGAGATAGCGGATCGGCCAGGCGATCTCGGAGGTCGCCAGCGAGGCGGTCGCGACCTGGTAGAGCAGCGGCTGGAACAGATGATGGTTGCGGCGGTCGACCAGCGTGATCTGGACCGGCGCACCGGCCAGACCGAAGGTGGCTTCCAGTCCACCAAAACCGGCGCCGACGATCACGACCCGGTACGGTTGTTTCGGCGTTGTCGTCATGGAATCCAGCCTCGGTTCGAGATGTCTCCGTGCCCTCATTATGTAGTTATTTGTGCGCTGCTTCCAAGGCAAACCTCAGGGCGCGTTTGCTAATCGATCGATAGCTAAAACGTATCGTGAGGGGCACGCGGACGGCCGAAAATATTTTTTGCGCGCTCGCATCCTTTGGCCGTCGCCAAACGTCCTTGGCCCAGGACACCCCAAGCCATGGAGACGGAAAATGAAACGGACCCTGATCAGGTACAAGACAAAGCCTGAAATGACCGAGAAGAACGCCGAACTGGTCGCGGCGGTGTTTGCCGAGTTGAAAACGGCGCAGCCGGAGGGAACGCGCTATCTTTCGCTGCGGCTGGAAGACGACACGTTCATCCATTTCGTCGAGACCACGGCCGACGATGGCGCCAGTGCGTTGCCCAAACTGGCGTCGTTTGCCGGCTTCCAGAATGGAATCCGGGAGCGATGCGACGAGCCGCCGCTGGTCCGCAGTGTTACCATCGTCGGCAATTATCGGATGCTGGGCGAGACATGACGCCTGCCGGAAGCGAAAATGACAGAGAACCCTGACGCATCTCCGGCCGTCGACGTCGATGCCCTCCTGGTCGCGATGCGGCCGAGGCTGCATCGCTATTGCGCGCGCATGGTGGGCTCGGTGATCGACGGCGAGGACGTGCTGCAGGACGCGCTGATCAAGGCGGTGGAGGCTTTCTCAGACGCCGGCCCGATCGGCAACCCCGAGGGCTGGCTGTTCCGGATCGCGCACAACACCGCGCTGGATTTCCTGCGCAAGCGCAACCGGCAAGAGGCGCTTTATGCGGTAGAGGAGGTGGACATGATGGCCGACCAGATCGATGCCGTGTTGAGCCGCCAGATCGCCAGCGCCAGCCTGCGCACCTTCATGCGCCTCAACGTGACGCAACGCTCGAGCGTGATCCTGATGGACGTGCTCGGGTGTTCGCTCTCCGAAGTCTGCGCGGTGATGGATGTGAGCCTTGCCGCCGCCAAGGCCGCGCTGGTTCGCGGCCGCACGCAGTTGCGAAAATATGCCGATGAGCCTGACGACGCGCCGCAGCCGGCGCTGTCCGACGCCGATCGCAAGCGGCTCGGCGCCTATGTCGACCATTTCAACGCACGGGATTTCGACGCCATCCGCGCCATGATCGCTGACGACGTGCGGCTCGAACTCGTCAGCAAGACCGGTCTCAACGGCAAGGCCGAAGTTTCCCGCTATTTCGGTAATTATTCGAAGGTCAGCGACTGGCACCTGGTGCCCGGCCTCGTCGAGCGACATCCGGCTATTCTGGTGTTCGATCCGAACCAGCCCAACACGGGGCCGAAATATTTCATGCTGCTGAACTGGTCGGCCGACAAGGTCGCGACTATCCGGGATTTCCGCCACGCACCTTACATCATCGATGGCGCCGAATTTCAGATCTGAGCCAAACAGGTGGTCACGCCTGTGACGGCCACGCGACCGACGCCTCGATCATCGCAGCGGTTCGCCGGTAATGCTCGGCGAGGTGGCGAACGGCGTCTTCGCTGCGGCGTAGTGCGGCGTCCATGAGTTGCTGATGCTCGGCCGCAACGTCGCGTGGTGGCGTTCCCGCGACCCGCCCGATCAGGCTCGGCAGCCGGTAGCGCTGCGTTTCGACATAGAGATGGTCGGCCAGTTCGAGCAGCCGCGGCGATCCGCATTGGGCGATCAGCGCCCGGTGGAATTGATGGTGCCGCTCTTCCATCGCGCGCATGTCGGCCGGGTCCACCTCGCTGGAGTTCCGCGATTGCCGTTCGACCTGCAGGCCGAGCGCATGGAAGGCGGCCACGATGCCGGCCTCCCAATCATCGTTGCCGTTGCGCATCGATCTGCGCAGCGCCTCGGACTCAATCAGTATGCGGGTTTCGGTCGCGTCCTGCATCTCCTCGCGCGACAATGGCGCGACGGAAAAACCGCGCAGCGCCGTTGAAAGCACCAGGCGTTCGGACTGCAGCCGCATCAAGGCTTCGCGAAGCGGCGAAAAGCTCAAACCATAGCGTTGCCGCAGCGCTTCGAGTCGTAACGGCTTGCCTGCGTCGAGCACGCCGGCGACGATGTCGGCGCGCAGGCGCTGGTAGGCGACTTCGCTGAGAGTGGTGGCCGGCTCGCCGGCTCCTTCGCTCAGATTCTGTCGGTCTCCTGTCGTCCTCGCCATGCTTGAGCGCCTCGAATTATTTTCGAAAATTATATCTTGATTCGAAAATACAATTATTTTATAGCATTGGCAACCCTAGGAGAGCGAAATGGCAACAGGACGCCGGGAAAACCATCGGGAAGACGTCGCGGGGCGTGCCAATGTCGAGGACACCCCGGAGTTGCTTGCCTATTACGACGAGCTGGAAAATCTCGACGCCGGTGCGCTGTGGACGGTCGCCAACAAGATCGAGCCCTGGCAACCCAAATCCTCATCCGTCCCGGTGCTTTGGCGTTATGAGGATTTGCGCCGGCACGTTTTGCGGTCCGTCGAGCTGGTGTCTCCCGAAAAGGCCGGTCGCCGCGTCATCTATCTGAACAATCCCGGACGTCGCGATCACGCTGCCGCCGTCGGCTGGCTTTATTCCGGACTGCAGGTGATGCATCCGGGCGAAGTGGCGACGGCGCACGCGCACTCGGCCTCGGCCCTTCGCTTCATCATGGAAGGCGAGGGCGCCTACACCATCGTCGATGGCCACAAGCTCACGCTTGGCGCCAATGATTTCGTGCTAACCCCCAACGGCACGTGGCACGAGCACGGCGTCTCCAGCGACGGCACGCCCTGCATCTGGCAGGACGGTCTCGACATCCCGCTGGTGAATACGCTCGAAGCGAACTTCTACGCGGTGCATCCGAAGATGCAGCAGGACGTCGGTTATCCGGTCGATGACATGACCCACGCCTGGGGCAATCCCGGTCTGCGGCCCGCCGGCGCCGAATGGACGCGCGGCTATTCACCGCTGCTGAAATACGAGTGGGCCCCGACCTACGAGGCGTTGCAGCGCTACGGCAAGGCCACCGACGGTTCGCCGTATGACGGCGTTCTCATGAACTACGTGAATCCGGTGACTGGCGGGCCGGTGATGCAGACGATCGGCGCATCGATGCAGATGCTGCGCGCGGGCGAAGCCACCAAGGCGCATCGTCACACCGGCAGTTTCATCTATCAGGTGGCGAAGGGAAGCGGGCACTCGATCATCGACGGCAAGCGCTTCGACTGGAAGGAGCGCGACATCTTCTGTGTCCCGTCCTGGGCCTGGCATGAGCACGTCAACGGGTCTGCCAGCGACGACGCCTGCCTGTTCACCTTCAACGACCTGCCCGTCATGCACGCCCTCGGTCTGTATCGCGAGGAAGCCTATGGCGACAATCAGGGCCGGCAACCGCTGACGTCCTAAGGAAATTGATTATGCGTCTTGTTACCTACCGCGCCAACATCGAGGCGGCGGCCCGCCTTGGTGCCGTCGTCGATGAATTGGTCGTCGACGTCGAACGGATCGGCGCGCATGCCGGCATCGCGCTGCCGTCCTCGATGCTCGATCTCATCGATCTGGGGTCGCCGGCGACGACCGCGCTGAAGAAGATATTGAGCGAGCACGGCGGGCATTGGCCGGTCGGCACGGCGTTGCCGCTGGCCAATGTCAGGCTGCTGGCGCCGATACCGCGGCCGCGCAAGAACATTTTCGGGATCGGGCTGAACTATGTCGAGCACGTCGCGGAATCCTCACGCGCGCTCGACACGGCCAAGGAATTGCCGAAGCAGCCGATCATCTTCTCGAAACCGCCGACCAGCGTGATTGGGCCGGACGAGGCGATCGAGCACAACAGGAAGATTACCCAGCAACTCGACTGGGAAGTCGAGCTTGCCGTCGTAATGGGACGAACGGCGCGCAAGGTAAGGGAAGCGCAGGCGCTCGATTTCGTTTTCGGCTACAGCGTGATGATCGACGTCAGCGCCCGCGACAACCGCCGCGCCGGGCAGTGGATCTATTCCAAGGGCCAGGACACCTACGCGCCGTTCGGCCCGTGCATCGTGACGGCGGACGAGATCGGCGATCCGCATGCGCTCGATCTCTGGCTCACCGTCAACGGCGTCGAAAAGCAACGCTCCAACACCCGCCACATGCTGTTCAAGGTGCCGCTGCTGATATCGGACATTTCGGCCGCGATCACGCTCGAGCCGGGCGACATCATCGCGACCGGCACGCCCGATGGCGTTGGCGCCGGTCGGACGCCGCAGGAATGGCTCTGGCCGGGCGATGTCGTCGAGGCGGAGGTGGCCGGCATCGGCCGGCTGCGCCACCCCGTGGTCTCGGTCTGAGCGCGGGGGCGGGCGATGCTGTTTGACATGGAGACGCTGGAGGCTTCGCAGCGCTACAAGATATTGACGGCCACCGTGACGCCGCGGCCGATCGCGTGGGTGACGACGCTGTCCGAAAGCGGCGTTGTCAACGCGGCGCCCTACAGCTTCTTCAACGTGCTGGGGCATGAGCCGCCGACGCTGGCGATCGGGCTGCTCGCCGGGCCGGGCCGCTTCAAGGATACCGCGACGAATATCTTGGCGACCGGGGAGTTCGTGGTGAACCTGGTGTCCGAACGGAATGCCGCGGCCATGAATGTCACTTGCATCGATGCGCCGCCCGAAATCGACGAACTCGCGCTGGCCGGTCTCACCGCGGTCCCGTCACATGCGATACGGCCGCCGCGCATTGCGGAGTCGCCGGTTTCGTTTGAGTGCCGGGTGCTGAGTTCGATGGTGACCGGACCGCGCCAGACCGCGGTGATCGGCCGCATCCTTCGTGCTCACGTCGATGACGCGGTGGTTCAGGATAAAGAGCGCTGCCACATCGACACACCCGCATTGCGGTTGATCGGCCGCATGCACGGCAGCGGCTGGTATGCCCGCTGCACCGACCTGTTTCAGCTCGATCGGCCGACCTGGGCGGACTGGCAGCGAAACGACCCGCCGCAGCGCGACCAGGCGCCATGAGCACCGTCGCCCCTCGCCCGCTTTCCTGCGGCGCAGCAGTCGCCCCTGCGACATTTGTTGCTTCAGCAACCGGAACTATAGTTCTTGCCATGCGCGCCATCAGCGAATTATGGTGCAGGCCGCTGGGGTATGGGCCGAAGGTTCTAATCAGCGCATTCGGTTCGTGCTTGCTGCCGGTGAGGCATTTCGCGCACAAAACGGGTCGAGAAAAACGGTATTGACCGGGATGCGGCGGCTCGCGAGGCCGCCGCTTCGGCCGGGCGGACAACGACATAATGTGGAGGGGAGCTAATATGAAAAAGGCATTCTGGCTGGCGGGCGCAGCGTTTCTGGCGCTGGCGCAATCCGCGCACGCAGGCGACACGATCAAGATCGGGTTTGTCTCGACCTTCAGCGGACCAACCGCCGCGATCGGCAACGACATGCGCAATTCGTTCGAACTCGCGCTCGATCACATCGGCCGCAAGATGGGCGGCAAGCCGGTCGAGGTGATCTATGAGGACGACGGCCAGAAGCCGGATGTCGGCAAGCAGAAGACCGAAAAGCTGATCCAGTCCGACAAGGTCGAGTTCATCGCCGGCTATATCTGGTCGAACGTGCTGCTGGCCTCACTGAAGACCGCGGTCGATGCCAAGACCTTCCTGATCTCGGCCAATGCCGGTCCGTCGCAGCTCGCCGGTGAACTCTGCTCCCCTTACGTGTTCTCGACCTCCTGGCAGAACGACCAGACTCCGCAGGCGGTGGGCACCTACATGAACCAGAAGGGCGTCAAGTCGGTGTTCCTGATCGGCCCGAACTATGCGGCGGGCAAGGACATGCTGGCCGGCGTCAAGAGCACGTTCAAGGGTCAGGTCGTGGGCGAGGAATACACGGTGTGGCCGAGCCAACTCGACTTCTCCGCCGAACTCACCAAGGCCAAGAACTCCAAGGCCGAGTCGATCTTCGTGTTCTATCCCGGTGCTGCTGGCGTCCAGTTCCTCAATCAATACGCCCAGGCCGGCATCAAGGCGCAGATCCCGCTCTACACGGCGTTTACCATCGACGAATTGTCGCTGCCCTTGCAGAAGGAGAACGCGCTCGGCGTTCCCGGCGCCCAGCAGTGGGTCAACGATTTGCCGAACGCCGAGAACAAGAAGTTCGTCGAGGACTATCGCAAGAAGTTCACGGGCCTGCGCCCGACCTTCTACGGCGCACAATCCTATGACGCCGCGCAGCTGATCAACAGCGCGGTGGTCGCGGTGAAGGGCGATACCTCGAAGAAGGACGAGATGAAGGCCGAGATGGAGAAGGCGAACTTCAAGTCGGTGCGCGGTCCGTTCAAATACGGCAAGAACCATATCCCGATCCAGAATTTCTACCTGCAGGACGTGGTCAAGGACGCCGAAGGTCAGCTCTCGCTCAAGACGGTGGCGACCATCGTCAAGGACGACCAGGATCGCTTCGCCGATAAATGCCCGATGAAGTGATTGTTGGCATGACCGGTGCATGATCCGCCAAAGGGCTTGTCGAAAAATTACTTTATGTTTAAAGTAATTTCAAAGCCCCGATGGCCGGCTTCGGAGGCGTGGATGTGCGAGCGGTCGGGCAACTGACCGTGCGCCAATAAAAAACGAGCGGCGGCGCTAATGCGCTGCCGCTGTTTTGTATCGCGTTGAGGGGCACGATCTGAAAAGGGGAAGCCGGTTTTCGCTCGCGACGAACGCGTGACGTCGGCGTGGAGATGGCGATCTGAGAGGGGTCTGGATTGGTTCTCGTCGAACAATCGCTGAACGGGCTGCAGTTCGGCCTGCTGCTGTTCCTGCTGGCGGCAGGGCTGACGCTGGTGTTCGGCATCATGGATTTCGTCAATCTGGCGCATGGCTCGCTCTACATGATGGGCGCCTATTTCGCCGCGACGTTTACCGCATGGACCGGAAGCTTCCTGCTTGGCGTCATCCTGGCGCTTGGCGCCACGCTGCTGCTCGGCATCGCCCTGGAATTCATCGCACTCCGGCATCTCTACGGCCGCGACCATCTCGACCAGGTGCTGGCGACGTTCGGGCTGATTTTGTTTTTCAATGATGCGGTGCGGCTGATCTGGGGCCCGGCGGGCCTCGCGCTGCCGCTGCCGGCCTGGCTGACGGTGCCGGTCCAGATCATCCCCGGCGTGTATTATCCGGCCTACCGGCTCTCGATCATCGTGGTCGCGCTCGCGGTGGCCGCGTTATTGTATCTCGTCGTGATGCGGACCAAGATCGGCATGCTGATCCGCGCCGGCGCCTCCAACCGCGAGATGATCGGCGCGCTCGGCATCAACATCAAGCTGCTGTTCACACTGGTGTTCGGACTGGGCGCTGCGCTGGCCGGTCTCGCCGGACTGATGCAGGCGCCGATCCTCACCGTGCAGATCGGCATGGGCGAGAACATCCTCATTCTCGCCTTCGTCATCATCGTCATCGGCGGCATCGGCTCGATCCGCGGCGCCTTCCTGGCCGCGATCTTTGTCGGCATGATCGACACGCTCGGCCGCGCCTTCCTGCCGGATCTCTTGCGGATGGTGCTGAGTTCGGCGGCGGCCTCCACCGCCGCACCCGCGCTGTCCTCGATGCTGATCTATCTGCTGATGGCGATCGTGCTGGTGGTTCGGCCGGAGGGGCTGTTTCCGGCCGCCAAGCGATGAAATTTCAAATCAACCTCCGCAACGTCGTCGTGGCGCTGGTCGCTGCAGCACTGGTATTGCTGCCACTCTATTCGCAACTCAGCGGCAACATCTTCATCCTGACGCTGTTCACCCGCATCATCATCTTTGCGCTCGCCGCCGCCAGCCTCAACCTTATCATGGGCTATGGCGGCATGATGAGCTTCGGCCACGCCGCCTATCTCGGCATCGGTGGCTACGCGGTCGGCATCCTGGCTTTTGAAGGCACCGGCTCCGGCTTCATCCAGTGGCCGGTGGCGCTGGCGGCGTCTGCGCTGTATGCGCTCGTGATCGGCGCGCTCAGCCTGCGTACCCGCGGCGTCTATTTCATCATGATCACGCTGGCCTTTGCCCAGATGGCCTATTACATCGCCTCGGGCATGTCGCGGTACGGCGGCGACGACGGGCTGACGATCTACAAGCGCAGCACGTTCGGCGGCATCATCGACCTGTCGAACCGCGTCCAGTTCTATTATCTCTGCCTGGCCTGCCTGTTCGGCGGCATCTACCTGATCTGGCGCATCATCAATTCACGCTTCGGCATGGTGGTGCAGGGCATTCGTTCCAACGAGCAGCGCATGCAGGCGATCGGCTTTCACGCCAACCGCTATCGCCTGGTCTGTTTCGTCATCTCTGGCACCATTTGCGGCCTCGCCGGCGCGCTGCTGGCGAACAATACCGACTTCATCAGCCCGGCCGGCATGTACTGGACCCGCTCCGGCGAACTGATGGTGATGGTGGTGTTCGGCGGCATGGGCTCGTTGTTCGGCCCTGTTATCGGCACCATCTTCTTTCTGGTGCTGGAGGAAGTGCTGTCGCAATTCACCGAATATTGGGCGCTGATCATGGGGCCGCTGCTGCTGTTGATCGTGCTGTTCGCGCGTGGCGGCATCATGGGCCTGCTCGGGAGGTTTAGCCGTGGCTGATCCCTTGCTCCGCGTCGAAAATCTGGTGCGGCGTTTCGGCGGCATTTTGGCCACCGACAATTTGTCGCTCGATGTCATCCCCGGCGAATTGCATGCGATCATCGGTCCCAACGGCGCCGGCAAGACCACGCTGATCAGCCAGCTCACCGGGCAGTTGATGCCGAATTCAGGCACGATTTATTTTGGCGGCCGTGATGTGACCAAGCTGCCGTCCTACCGCCGCAGCCGGCTTGGGCTGGCGCGCTCGTTCCAGATCACCTCGCTGCTGCCGAACTTCACCGCCGCCGACAATGTCGCGCTCGCGGCGCAAGCCCATGACGGGCACTCGTTCCGGTTCTGGGGCAATGCGCGCAAGGAAAAGCATCTGCGCGCCGCCGCGCAGACTGCCTTGACGCGGGTCGGGCTGGGGCAGCGCATCGATGTGCCGGTTTCCGAACTCAGCCACGGCGAACAGCGCGAGCTCGAGCTTGCGGTGGCACTCGCCACCAAGCCGCAGTTGCTGCTGCTCGACGAGCCGATGGCGGGGCTTGGCGTCACCGAGTCCGCGCGCATGGTGGCGCTGCTGAAGGAGCTGCGCAAGGAAGTCACCATCGTGCTGGTCGAACACGACATGGAAGCGGTGTTCGCGCTCGCCGACCGCATCACGGTTTTGGTATACGGCCGTGTCATCGCATCCGGCGATCCCGCCGCGATCCGCAGCAATGAAGAGGTCAAGCGCGCCTATCTCGGCGACCAGCATGTGGTGGTCGCAAATGGCTGAGACCCTCCTCGAAGTCGACGGTATCGAAACTTGCTACGGCCTCAGCCAGGTGCTGTTCGGCCTGACGCTGTCGGTGCATTCAGGCGAAATGGTCGCGTTGATGGGCCGCAACGGCATGGGCAAGACCACGACCATCCGCTCCATCATGGGCATGACGCCGGCGCGCGCCGGCAAAATCCGCTTTGCCGGCGCGGAAGTGCGCAGCCTGCCGTCGTACAAGATTGCAAAACTCGGCATCGGCCTGGTGCCGGAAGGCCGTCAGATTTTTCCCAATCTCACCGTGTACGAAAACCTCGTCGCGGCATCAGGCAATCGCGCCGGCAATGCCGATCCCTGGACCATCGAAAGGATCCACGCGCTGTTTCCGCGCCTTGCCGAACGCGGCAGCAATATGGGCGTGACGCTGTCCGGCGGCGAGCAGCAGATGCTGGCGATCGGCCGCGCGCTGATGACGAATCCAAAGCTGTTGATCCTCGACGAGGCCACCGAAGGCCTGGCGCCGCTGATCCGCGAGGAAATCTGGAGCTGCCTGTCGTTGCTCAAAGCGCGCGGGCAATCGGTGCTGGTGATCGACAAGAACGTCGGCAACCTCTCCCGCATCGCCGACCGGCATTACATCATCGAGCGGGGCCGCACGGTGTGGTCAGGCACGTCAGAGCAATTGATCGCCGAGCCGGATCTGCAGCACCGGTATTTGGGAATTTAGCGACGCTCTCTCCCCGTCATTGCCTGCGACAAACGCGAAGCGTTTGCGCAAGGGAGCGAAGCGACGAAGCAATCCATCCGTCCGTTCTGCCGCGCTATGGATTGCTTCGCTCCGCTCGCAATGACGGAATAGCGTCAATCCTTGCGCAGGCCTTTGCCCAGTGCGTCGAACATCATCGTCTTCACGGTGAGCTGGATGCGGCCGCCCTGCGTCGGGGCCTGCAGCATGCAGATCGCAAACATGTCATCCTGCGGATCGACGAAATAGAAGCTGCCGCCGGCGCCGTCCCAGCGGTACTCGCCGAGCGGCCACGTCGTGTTCGGCGGCGGCGACGTGCGCACGGCAAAGCCGAGTCCAAAACCGCTGGTCGGGCCCGGAAAATAGAAGGGATCGTGAAGGATTCCGGTCTCCGGCCCGATCTGGTCCGACGTCATCAGCGCCACCGTCTCGGGCTTGAGGTAGCGCTTGCCGTTCAACTCGCCTCCGTTGAGCAGCATTTGCAGGAAGCGAGCGTAGTCGCTGATGGTCGAGACCAGTCCCGCGCCGCCGGATTCCCAGCGCCGTGGCGTTGTCGGATCCCGAATTCCGGCCACCCGGAAGCGATCGACGGGAAAGGCTTTTGCGATGCGCGGCCACTTGGCTTCATCCGCGGCATCATACGCGGTGTCGGTCATGCCGAGTGGATCGAACAGGCGCTGCTTTTCGAATTGGTACAGGGTCTGCCCCGAGGCCACCTCGATGACGCGGCCGAGGACGTCGGTCGAATGGCTGTAGTTCCAGCGCGTTCCGGGCTGATCGGCGAGCGGCAGCGTCGCGATGCGGTCGGCGAACTCCGCGTTATCGAAATCGCCCATATACAGTTTTGGATTGGCATAGAGCTTCGTCACCACAGACTCGCCGAAGAAGCCGTAGGTGATGCCCGACGTGTGCCGCAGCAGATCCCGGATCGTGATCGGCCGCTTCAAAGGCTCGAGCTTGAGCGGAATTTGTCCCGCTTCATCGGAAAGATCGACGCCGACTTTTGCATCGGCAAAGGCATGAATGTATTTCGATACGGGATCGTCGAGCGATAGCTTGCCGTCGTCGACCAGCATCATTGCGGCGACCGAGGTGACGGCCTTCGACATCGAATAGATCTGGAAAATGGTATCCGGTGTCATCGGCTCCCCGGTCTCGGGATCCCGCACGCCGAACGACTTGAGATAGACCGGCTTGCCCTGCTGCTGGATCAGCATCACCGCACCGGGAATTTTCTTTGCCGTGACTTCGCTCTGAATGTAATCGCCGATGCTATCAAGCGCCGCGCGCGAGAAGGTTGGCACAGTCGACGCGGGGGACAGCGGCACCCGGGTTTCGGCCCGCACCCCATGCATCCAGCCGCCGATAAGAACCATTGAAAGCGCCGCCACAACAAGGCGACGCGCCCTTGAGGCACGTGGTTTGCCCATGGCTTGCCGGGATTGTTGGAAGATGAATAACGCTGGTATACTCATTCCTCCAAATCCAGATGTTCTGGCCGCGTGCCCGGAACTCGCAAAACGAGCCCTAGCGGGGCCTCCATCAGGCTAGAGTATGTTCAACAGCCCATTCAATTGCTTTCTTCGACGGCCGGGGTGGTATTTCGTCGATGTTGGTGCCGCGCCGGTCCTGACATAGCTCAAGGCGCAAGCGATGCCCCTCGATACATCAGCCGAGTTCCGGACCGGGCCTCCCCGCAAGGGCGCGCCGCTGGCGCTGTTCCTGGTCTCCATGAGCATGATCGTCGCGGTCTGGTATTGGCTGGCGAGCCCGGTGCTGCTGGACCATGCGCTGATCAATCCCGCGAAGAAGCTGGACTGCGTGTCCTATGCGCCATTCCGGAGCGGGCAGACGCCGTGGAATTCCAACATCGTCATCGGCCCCGGGCAGATTGCCGAAGACCTTGTTCAACTTGCCGGGGTCTCCCACTGTATCCGCACCTATTCGGTCGAGAACGGTCTCGACAAGGTGCCTGAACTGGCATCGAAGGTTGGGCTGAAGGTCATCCTCGGCATTTGGCTCGGCCGCGATCGCGTCAAAAACGCCGCGCTGATGGACACCGCGGTAGCGCTGGCGAAGGAATATCCGGGAACGGTTACGTCGGTCATCGTCGGCAGCGAAGTGCTGCTGCGCGGCGAAATGACGGTGACGAATCTCCGCGAGATCATCCGCTCGGTCAAGGCGCGTATCACGACGCCGGTGACCTATGCCGATTCCTGGGACTACTGGCTGCGTCACCGGGAGATGGCCGCCGACGTCGACTTCGTGACCATCCATATGCTCCCGTTCTGGGAAGACGAGCCGATCCGCGCCGAAGACGCGGCGGCCCATGTCATCGATATCTATCGGAAGGTCGCGCTTGCCTTCCCCGGCAAGGACATCCTGATCGGCGAAGCCGGTTGGCCCAGCAAGGGACGCATGCGCGAGGTCTCGCTGCCGTCACGCATCAATCAGGGCCGTTTCATTTCCGAGCTGCTCGACCGCGCCGGCCGGGAAAAAATTCGTGTCAACGTGTTCGAGGCCTACGACGAGCCGTGGAAGCGTCAGTGGGAAGGCACCGTCGGCGCCCATTGGGGCCTGTTCGATGGCGAGACGCGTCAGATCAAGCATGCGGTGGGATCGGCCGTCAGCAATTATCCGTACTGGAAGCTGCAGCTGGCAGCTGGTCTCGCTTTCGCTGCCTGCATATTCCTGGTGGCCGTGTTGACGCGTCGATCGTCGGCGCTCGGATTGGCGCCGTGGCTTGCGGTGTCGGCCTGTGCGACGACAGGTGGAGTCCTGATCGGGCTTGCCGCCGAGAAGGCCTCTTACGAAAACTATGGCGTCGCCGGCATGTTCAACCAGGGAATGTTACTGACGGCGGCGATCGTATTGCCGCTGCTGTGCGCCAACGCGTTGATGGCCGGACGTCCGCTGCCGACATTCCGGGAACTGCTCGGTGCGCGCGAAAACTGGCCGCAATCCCTCCTGGCGCTGGTGCTGGGCTTTGTGCTGCTGGCCACCGCGGTCATCACCGTGGAAATCGCGCTCGGCCTCGTATTCGATCCGCGCTCGCGCGATTTCCCGTTTGCCAGTCTGACCATGGCGGCGGTGCCGGTCTGTCTGGTGGCGCTGCTGTGCCGACGAGATGCCGGCGCGATGGCGGAGGCTGTGTTCGCGGGCCTGCTCGTCGCAGCGGCGCTGTTCCTCGTCGTCAATGAGGGCACTCATAATTGGCAGTCGCTGTGGACCGCGGCGGCCTTCACGGTGTTCGGTGCTGCGCTTTGGATGCCGCGCGCGGCCGTTCGGCGCGTGCTGTCGGGAATGCCGTCTGTGCCGCAGCCAAATCCGCAAGCAGGCGCAGGTGGCTTCGTCGCGGCTCCCAACGTCGAACGCGAGAAATAGTCTTGCGCCGAGGGCGCCGGGAACGAACGCATGTGGTCGAACAAATTCTCCCGGCGGCAGTTTGGCAAGATGGCCGGCATTGCTGCGCTTGGCTTGTCGACGGCATCTGCCCAGTCGGCCTTTGCGCAAGACAAATCCGGCGGCCCGAATGCCAGAGCGGCCTTTCCCAGCGGTTTTCAATGGGGCACCGCGACCTCGTCCTATCAGATCGAAGGCGCCGTCAACGAAGACGGCAGGGGCCCGTCGATCTGGGACAAATTTGCGCACACGCCCGGGAAGATCAACGACAAGAGCACCGGCGACGTCGCCGACGATCACTTCCATCGCTACAAGGAAGACGTCCAGTTGATGAAGGCGCTGGGCACGAAGACCTATCGCTTCTCGATCGCGTGGCCACGCGTCTTTCCGGAAGGGACGGGCACGCCAAATCCCAAGGGGCTCGATTTCTACAACCGGTTGCTCGATGAACTCCTCGCCAATGGCATCGAGCCGTTCGCAACGCTCTATCATTGGGACTTGCCCCAGACGCTGCAAGACCGCTTTGGCGGCTGGACCTCGCGCGACACGGCAAAAGCGTTTGCGGATTATTCCGCCCATGTCGCCGGGCGCCTGAGCGATCGCGTCAAGCACATTTTCACGATCAATGAATGTTCGAGGCTGGTTCATCTTGGCCACGGCCTTGGATTGGATGCGCCGGGCCTGAAACTGTCGCAAGGCGAGCAGAACCAGGTTCGTCATCATGTAGCCCTTGGCCACGGTCTTTCCGTGCAGGCGATCCGCGCACACGCCAGGGCCGGAACCAAAATCGGCCTCGCCGAGAACATGGTCAATTGCATCCCCGCGATCGAAACGCCGGCGAACATCCGCGCCGCGGAAATCGCGACCCGCGAACTCAACGCCGGCTATCTGACCGCGATCCTCGAAGGAAAATTCACGGAAAGCTATCTGGCGCAGGCCGACGCCCCGAAAGTCGCGGCCGACGATCTGCGCATCATTTCGTCGCCGATCGATTTCGTCGGACTGAATGTCTACACGCCCGACCATTACGTCGTGGCCGCTGACAATGCGCGCGGCTACACGCTGGCGCCATTTCCCGCATCGTTCCCGCATATGGATGCGTCGTGGCTCAGGGTCGGTCCGGAAGCGCTGTATTGGGCGCCGCGTCACGCGGCGAAGATCTGGGGCGTGAAGGCGATCTACATCACCGAAAACGGGACGTCGTCGACGGACCAGCCGGCCGCCGACGGCAACGTCTATGACGTCGACCGCATCATGTACCTGCGCAATTATCTGCAGCAGCTGCAGCGCGCGACGTCGGAGGGGATTCCCGTGGCCGGTTATTTCCTGTGGAGCCTGATCGACAATTTCGAATGGATGGACGGCTACCAGAAACGCTTCGGCCTCTATTACGTCGACTTCACCACCCAGCGCCGCACCCCGAAACTGAGCGCATCGTTCTATCGCGAGGTCATCAAGCAGAATGCGGTGGTGTGAGGGATGCGCTCGATGTCGTCCCGGCGAAGGCCGGGACCCATAGCCACAAATGTTTGTGGTTATGAAAGGTCGTCGAACAGCGTTGCTAAATCGATGGATCACGCGGTATGGGTCCCGGCGTGCCGCCTTCGCTAAAGCTTCGGCGGGCCTCGTACCTCACCCCGGCGAAGCCTTGGCGGAGACGGGTCGCCGGGACGACAAAAACTCAAAACATCTCGAAATACTCGCGATGCTCCCATTCCGAGACCTCGGCCTGGAAGCGCTCGATCTCGGCGTTCTTGATGTGGGCGTAATAGTCGACGAAATCAGGACCGAACGCCTGACGGAAAAACGGATCGTCGCTGAGTGCGGTCACCGCTTCGCGCAGCGTCTTCGGCAGCAGCGCCGCCTTGGTCTCGTAGGGCGCGTCGGCGGAGGGGCCGGGGTCGAGCTTGCGGTCGACGCCGTCGAGGCCCGAGAGAATCTGTGAGGCCATGTAGAGATAGGGATTGGCGGCGGGCTCGCCGATACGGTTTTCGAGGCGCGTCGCGGCATCATTGGGGCCGCCGAGCACGCGGATCATGACGCCGCGGTTGTCGCGGCCCCAGATCGCGCGATCCGGCGCCAGCGAATAGGTGCGGTAGCGCTTGTAGCCGTTGATGGTCGGCGTCGTGAACACGGCGGAAGCGCGGGCATGCGTCAATAACCCCGCGAGATAGCCGCGCGCAAACGGACTCAGTACCTCGCCGCCATCCGTGGTCATGAACGCGTTTTCGCCGCTTGCGCGCGATACGATCGATTGATGCAGGTGCCAGCCGGAGGCGAACACGTTCGGCAGTTTCGGCCGGCACATGAAGGTGGCGTGATAGCCGTGGCGGCGGGCGACCTGCTTCACGGCCGACCGAAACAGCACCATGTTGTCGGCCGGCGTCAGCCCCTTCGTGGGTGCGAAGGTGAACTCGCACTGGCTCGGGCCGAACTCGACCTCGACCGATCGTAGCGGCAGGCCGAGCGCCAGCACGTCGCGTCGGATGATTTCCAGCACCGGCTCCATCTGGTCGTAACGTTGCTCGGTCAGATATTGATAGCCCTGCGACAGCAGGCTGACGGACGGCGGCGATCCCGGCTGGCCGGCATCCTCCGGCGCCATGTGCGCGTCTTCGAGCTTGAAGATGTGAAACTCGACTTCCAGGCCGGCGACGAAGTCGTAGCCGCGCTGGCCGAGTTGATCGATCACCTTGCGATAGAGATGCCGCGTGGCGAACGGCACCGGGCGGCCGTCGCTGAAATAGATGTCGCACAACAGCCAGCCTGTCGCCGGCGCCCATGGCAGCACGCGGAACGTTGTAGGATCCGCCACCATCAGCACGTCGGCAGCACCCTCCATCTCGCGCATGCCGAAGCCGCCGCCGGAGGTGAACACCGGAAACACCGTGCGGTGCGAAGTGTCCTTGGCGAGCATCGTGGTGGTGATGGAGCAGCCGCTCTCCAGCGAGGCCAGCGCCTCGCTCGCCACCAGCGTCTTGCCGCGCAAGATGCCGTGCTGATCCGGGAACGACAGCCGGATCACTTCGAGTTTCTGTTCCTCGACGATGCGGCGCAGGCGGCTGACCGCCTCCTTCTGCTCCGCCGACCACAAGCCGTGACGCTCGACGAAACTCAACGCGTCATCTCCTCAGCCTGACTTGGCGTCATTGCCTGCGACAAACGCAAAGCGTTTGCGCAAGGGAGCGAAGCGACGAAGCAATCCATCCCACCGCTTGCGGCGCCATGGATTGCTTCGCTTCGCTCGCAATGACGAGGAGAGATCATCACTCGGCCGCCGTCAGATGCCGGATCTTGTCGGATATCTCGCCGGGCACCGGAGCCGCCCATGGTGCGCCACGGCGGCGTTTGACGTCGACTTCCATCCAGTAGATTTCCCAGCCCCGGGTCGGCCCGATGCCGTCCATGGTGGCGGGGCCCTGGATGCTGCGGGCGCGGGATGCATCGAGGAACATGAACGGCTTTTCGCCGCCGCCGACCTTTTCGATCTCCTGCCGCAGCAGCCGGCGATATTGCACGATCGCCTTGTCCGAAGTGCCGAGATGCTCGTTGGTGCGATCCTGGATCGCGCCCATCGATTCCACCGCCCACTGGTCGTGCACGTTGATGTCGGCGCCCATGCCGGTATAGGTCTCGGTCGCCTGTTCGTGCGGATCGAAACCGTAATCGTTCGACCTGTTCTTGCGCGATTTGTAGTCGGGCAGTTCATAGAGTTCGAGGCGCTGGTCGCGCATTTTCTTCTTGTCCACCGGCGTCGTGTAAGAGGTGAAGATCGCGTACCAGTAGCAATTCTCGTCATCGACCGGCACGTGCCACTGCGAGATCGTCATCTCCTGGCTCATCGGGATGACGAAGCCGTGCGGGAAAAGCTGGTTGGTGACGCGCACATGCGTCCGCTCCTCGTCGATCTCGCGCAGCGCGATCAGCCGCAGGCCGTATTCGGTGTGTTCGACATTGATGATCGGGTTGTCGTATTCGCGCAGGATTTTCGTCATCGGCATGTCTGAGCCTGCGGAAGCGCCGCGGAACTGCTTGCCGTAGCTCGCCGACGTATCCTCGTCTTCGAAGAAGCGATGCAGGAAGGAAGCGTGCGCCGGGTCGATGCCGACTTCGAGCGCCTGCAGCCAGTTGCAGTTGATGTGGCCCTTGAACGCGAACGTATGGCTGTCAGGCGCGATGAAGCAGTCGATCTCCGGAAATGCCGGCGGCTCGCCCTCGCCGAGATAGGCCCAGAGGATGCCGCTCTTTTCGATCACGGGATAGGAGCGCTGCTTGATGCCCTTGCACAGGTTGGAGTCCTTCGGCTCCGCGGGCGTCTCGATGCATTGGCCTGACGTGTCGAACAGCCAGCCATGGAACGCGCAGCGCAGGCCGCCATGCTCGAGCCGCCCGAACGCGAGATCGGCGCCGCGATGCGCGCAATGGCGGTCGATTAGCCCGTAGCGATCGTTCTCGTCGCGGAACAGCACGAGGTTTTCGCCGAGCAGCTTGACGGCTTTGACCGGTCGCGGCCCCTGCAACTCGTCGACCAGCGCCGCCGGCTGCCAGTACATCCGCATCAATTTCCCGCAGGGATCCTTTGCCTCGGTGCGGGTGATCAGGTCGTTCGCTTCCTGGCTCATCATGGCGGGTCGCGTCCTTTGGCGGGGTAAAATGTTCGCCTATTGAACTAATGGGCGAATTATGCCATGTCTTGGCGAGACGGCAAGCACAATCTTTGGCCGCATGCGGCCGACCGGATCGACAGATGCCCAAACTCAAACGCAGCGATAACGAAGAACGGGCCACCGACTTTGTCGAGAGCCTCGATCGCGGCCTCCGCCTGCTGCAAAAATTCGGCGCCACCAGCGGCCCGATGACCTTGAGCGATCTGGCGCGTGCCGCCGATCTGCCCCGTGCCACCGCCCGTCGCATCCTGTTCACGCTGGAGCGCGGCGGATTTGTCGCGACCGATGGAAAACTGTTCACGCTGACCCCGCACGTCCTGACGCTGTCCGCATCCTATCTGCGTTCGAGCCAGGTGGTGACGGTGCTGCAGCCGGTGCTCGACCGGGTCGCCACGTCGGCGCAGGAGATCGGTTCGCTCGCGGTGCTGGATGGCGAACAGGTCGTGTTCATTGCGCGCGGCAGTCCGGCGCGGGTGTTTTCGGCAGGGCTCGATATCGGTTATCGGCTGCCGGCGTTCTGTACGTCTGTCGGCCGTGTCCTGCTGTCGCGATTGTCCGACGACGAATTGGTCTCGGCGCTCGATGCGATGAATCTCGAAGCGCTGACGCCATTCACCGTGACCGACAGGAAGTCGTTGTTGCAGGCGATCGTCCGGGACCGCGGCCAGGGCTATTCGCTGGTCGATCGCGAGGCCGAGCCGGGGTTTCGATCGATCTCCGTGCCGGTGCGCCGCTACGACGGCACCATCATTGCCGCCATCAACATGGGCGCCCATGTCGATCGCGTCTCGACGGACGAGATGATCGTCCGATTCCTGCCACTGCTGCGCGAGGGCGCAGACTCTGTGAAGTCGATGTTGCTGTGATTGGCGGCCGGGCCTTCAGGCCGCTTGCTGGGGCAAGGATGAAGGCGTCTTCGTCTTCAACGCTGCTCATGCATCAATAATCGGATCGATGCTGATCGAGGCGCGCCTGCAGCTGCCGGTTGGCGCGTTCGCTGTCACGTAGCTTGCGCGCCAAGTCCAACGGAATAACGTCGCTCGTCTCGTTCGCAGCAGAAAATGCCAACCCCGCTGCGAAACGGTCGCGCCAGATCAGGCGCGCCGAACAAGAGATTCCCTTGCGTTCGATTTCGAAATCGACGTCGTCGGGCACCAGATCCGAATTCTCAAACTCGATCTTCGCTCCGAATGGGCTGAAGTTGCGCACGACGCAGGCCAGCGTCGAATTGCGGGCGTTGAACGCGACGGTTCCGCCATAATAGACGCGGCTTCGGGGCAGTTGACGGCGCTCCAACATGATCTGTCTTCCATGCGTTTGATGCTTTGGTAACACTATTCGAGGGTGTGTTTCCGCATGGAACTGCTGTGGTGGTTAATCGCGCGGCCGCAGTTAACGGCGGCGGTTCTTGAGCCGTGGGCTTTAGCCCCGCGCGAACATCCGCGCTTCGTCATGCAGCACCGGTGACACCGCATCGGCCAGGCGCGCCGCCGCGTCGTTGACGCTGAGGCCCGCGGTATCCACCACGGCGGAAGCGCGCGCGTACAGCGGTTCGCGGCTGACCAGGATGTTGCGCAGTTCGGCCATCGCCGAGCGGTCGTCCGCCATCGGGCGCAGATCGCCCTGGCCGCGCACCCGCGCCATGTGCTCCTCCGGCTCGGCCTTCAGCCAGATTGTGTAGAACGACGACAGGATCAGGTCGAACGTAAGCGGTTCTGAGACGATGCCGCCGCCGGTCGCCAGCACCATCAGCTCCTTGCGCGCCAGCAATTGGCCGAGGGCGGCCTGCTCCATGCGCCGAAAGCCTTCCTGGCCGTAGAGCGCGATGATCTCGGCGACCGACAAACCGTTCTGCGCTTCGATCTCCTTGTTGAGTTCGACAAAGCTCCAGCCGATTTTCCTGGCCAGCATCTTGCCGAGCGTGGATTTGCCGGCGCCGCGCAGGCCGATCAGCGCGATGCCCGAGAATGACATCTTCCGATGTGCCGCGGTGCTGCCGCCGGCGAGCAGGTCCTTGGCCTGCGCAATTTGCGCCGGCGTGGCCTTGCGCAGGAGATCGCGGATCACGGCCCAGTCGGGTGCGGGCTCGGTGGAGGGAATGAGATCTTCCAGATGCGCGCCCATCGCGTTCGACACCCGGCGCAGCAGCACGATCGAGACGTTGCCCTTGCCGCTTTCGAGCTGCGCGATATAGCGTTCGGAAATGCCGGAGACTTTCGCGAGCACCTTTCGCGACATGCCGCGCAGCGCCCGCATGGTGCGCACGCGCTGGCCGAGCTGTTCGAGAAAGCCGGTTTCGGGTTCGCTGGTTTCGGACATTTCCCCTGAAGTCGTCCCTTTGGGTCGCCTGGCCGCAAATCGGCGCTTTCGGAAACATAATGCCGATGAGGATTGACAGCAAGCGTATCAGGTGGTCTTTGTATGAATTATAATTCTTAAATCTGGGGAGAAGCGTCGTGAGCGGCACGTCCGGTTCGTACAATGCGGTGACCTGGCTGCTTGATCGCAATGTCGACGAGGGCAGGGTCGAGAAACTCGCCTTCACCGATACCGTTTCCGAACTCAGCTATGGCGAACTGCAGCGGCAAAGCCGCCGGGTTGCCAACATGCTGCGCCGGCTTGGCGTCCGCCGCGAAGAGCGCGTCGCGATGATCATGCTCGACACCGTCGATTTTCCCTCTGTCTTCCTCGGCGCGATCCGCGCCGGCATCGTCCCGGTGCCGCTCAACACGCTGCTGAATGCGGATCAATATGCCTATGTGCTGGCGGATTGCCGCGCCCGCGTGCTGTTCGTTTCCGAAGGGCTGCTGCCGGTCGTGAAAGACATGGTCGGGCGGATGCCGGACCTCGAACATGTCATCGTCGCCGGCAAGGAGGCGCACGGCCACAAGAAACTCTCCGACGAGTTGGCGCGCGAGAGCGACAGTTTCACGACCGCGGCGACCCATCCCGATGAGCCCGCCTTCTGGCTCTATTCGTCGGGATCCACCGGCATGCCCAAGGGCGTGCGGCATCTGCATTCCAATCTCGCCGCGACCGCGGAGACCTACGCCAAACAAGTGCTCGGCATTCGCGAGGACGACGTTGGTCTCTCGGCGGCGAAACTGTTTTTTGCCTATGGCCTCGGCAACGCGCTGACGTTTCCGATGTCGGTCGGCGCCACCACGGTGCTGAACTCCGATCGCCCGACGCCGGCGACGATGTTTGCGCTGATCAACAAATATAATCCCAGCATCTTCTTCGGCGTGCCGACCTTGTTTGCAGCGATGCTCAACGACGAGACGCTGAAGGATGCGCGCGGCGGCACGCGGTTGCGCGTCTGCACCTCGGCCGGCGAAGCGCTGCCGGAATCGGTCGGCAATGCCTGGAAGGCGCGGTTCGGCGTCGACATTCTCGACGGTGTCGGCTCGACCGAATTGCTGCACATCTTCCTCTCCAACGCGCCCGGCGACATCAAGTATGGCTCGTCCGGCCGCCCCGTGCCCGGCTACCGCGTGCGGCTGGTCAATGAAGCCGGCGCCGACGTGCCCGATGGCGAGGTCGGCGAATTGCTGGTCGATGCGCCCTCCGCCGGCGAGGGCTACTGGAACCAGCGCAGCAAGAGCCGGCAGACCTTTGAAGGCCACTGGACCCGCACCGGCGACAAATACATTCGCGACGCCGATGGCCGCTTTACGTTCTGCGGCCGCAGCGACGACATGTTCAAGGTGTCCGGCATCTGGGTGTCGCCGTTCGAAGTCGAGAGCGCGCTGATCACCCATCCGGCGGTGCTGGAAGCCGCCGTGGTGCCCGAAGCCGATCCGGAGGGCTTGCTGAAACCAAAGGCCTTCGTGGTGCTGCGCGCCGATACCCGGCAAGACGGCCTGCATGAGGCGCTGAAGGAGCACGTCAAGCAGAAGATCGGCCCATGGAAATATCCGCGCTGGATCGATGTGGTGGAGAGCTTGCCGAAGACGGCGACCGGAAAGATCCAGCGGTTCAAATTGCGCGATGGCGCGCCGTAACTGCGTCGTCCCGGCGAAGGCCGGGACCCATACGCCGCGGATTATCGATTAGGCGAGTGTAAGTTAGAGACCTTCTACTACAAAGG
>JBOHIT010000569.1:0-3487 GCA_050726155.1 Bradyrhizobium sp. | reverse complement strand
ACGCGCCAAGCAGCTGGCCGAGGGCTTTGACGTAGAGCTATGGCAGGACAACAGGAAGATCGCGACATTACCGCGTAGGCATTGAGGCCGCTGAGACAGCCCACGAAAGAAACGGCCCCAGCCTCGGGGGAGTGACTGGGGCCGCCTTGATATGTCCGGGTCGTCTCCTCCAGACATGCAGCCTCAACGCCCTTCATTGCCACTTGTTCCCGACTGTTGCGGGTGGCTTGTTTGATGATAGGGTGTCGTAATTCGCAGTATGACCGGTGAGGACACAATGGGATGGTTTGACCGGCTATTTGGAAGAACCCCGGGGCCTACTAACCAACTCTTTGCCAGATTCAGAAAGAAATCACGGGCTCCGACTGATCCTGATCTTCTGAAGATCGCCAAAGACCGAAAAGGGCATATCTCACGGAGAGCTGTGAGAGATGAGTATAATCGGCTGGTTGTGGAGAAGTACTCGCACGATAAAGCTTGATTAGTTGGCGGCCTCCTTCAACAGCCACTTCCCGCGCGGCCCATCGACAACCACCACCGTGCCGTTGCGCGCCCGTAGCGCCGCCAGGATGGCCGCTTTGCCTCGGGATACCTGCTTGCTCCCAAGATCGGCCAGCGAAAGCGTTTTCCGTTTGGTGCCAGGAGGAGCTAGCTCGTGCCCGGGCCGGGTGCCGGCGCAGGACTCAGCGGAGCGCCCCCAACCGAAACAGGACCGGCAGGCTTGGGAAGCGAGGGAAGAGTTGCAGGAAGAACCGGAGGGAATACTTTTCGCGACGCCTGGACAACCCGCGCGCGAGGATTTGGACGTGGGACGCTGGAAGTCATCGGCGGTGGGATGCTGGAAGTCGTCAGCGGCGACGTCACCGAATTCTGCAGGGAGCTCACCTGCGCCGTCAGCAAGGAGAGTTGACGGGTTATTCTTTTCAAATCCGCCTGTTGGGTTGCGGAGCTCTGCGTGAGCGACGCCAACACGTCGGCGTCTTGCTGCTGCGATGACTGAATGTCCCTAAGGCCCGCCCTGACAACTGGATCCGGTACGAGGACTGGAGCCGGTACGACGACCGGAGCCGGGTTGGGCGGAGGAAGTGCAGCGACGCGATTGAAATTCGGCGGGGAGAAGCGGCTGAAGTCCGGCAAGGAAATCCGATCGGCGCCCGGCAAGGAGAACTGATTCAAATCCGCCAGAGAGAAGCCACCGAAACTCGGCAAGGAATTGGCGGTGGCAGCACCAATGAGGGCTAGGGCGGCCAGGGACGCCGCTGTCACCGCCGCCCGGCTTGAGGCCACCTGCGGTGCCGCGCCGGGCTGCTTGTCCCGTTGCGTTTCCCTCTCCAGTGCTTCGGTCACCTGCGTTCCCTACGTCTCAGCACAGTCGCGAGATGCTTCCCATCGCTAGTCAACAAAACAAAAGAGCCATCGCGGCGACAAACCAGCAATGGCTCGCGCGAGCTAGCCCACCCGAATTCGGCTCAAATCATGGACTTGTATGGTTAATAATCGGTTATTCCCAGGGTCGGCCGACCTCGGTGCCCGTCCGAGCCGGGACAGGCGACATGGCAGCTTTCTGAACCTCGTGCTCGTTCACCAGCGGTCTTCCCAAACAGCGGACGTTACCACATCGGCCATTGCTGCGTTTCGTGCCAAAGGCGGTCGCGAGGACTGATTGCTGCGCGGTGACCCGGCAGGATGAACCTGTCTGGCCTCTGCGGACACAAAGGGCGTGTACATCGCGGAAGAACCGCGACGGAGGCATACGTGATGAAGGCCATGAAAGCATCGATCCGCGTTGCGGTCACCGCGCTGACCCTGAGCCTGTCAATCATCGTGCCATCCTACGCCGAGCAGGATGAGGCAAGCCGTCTTAACCAGGAATCCAAGGAACTCTATCGGGCCGGAAAGTACGCGGCTGCGCTTCCGCTGGCCCAGCAGTTGCTGGCCGTTCGCGTGAAGGAGTTTGGTCCCGATGATGCGATGGTCGCGATGCCGCTGAATGATCTGGGCACACTCCACTACAATCTGGGTCAATACGCCGTTGCCGAGCCGCTGTACAAGCGCTCGCTGGCCATCAGGGAGAAGGCGCTCAATCCGGATTATGCCGAAGTCGCAAGCGTGCTGAATAATCTCGGCGAACTCTACCGCACGACAGAGCGTTTTGCCGAGGCGGAGCCGCTCCTCAAGCGGTCGATCGCCATTCGCGAGAAAACGGTTGGTCCCGACGATCCGGAAATCGTGCTGGCGTTGGGCAACCTGGCCGCTCTCTATTGCAATCAGCGTCGATACGATCAGGCCGAGCCGCTGTTCAAGCGCGGGCTGGCCGTTCTGCAGAAGGCGCACGGTCCGAACGATCCGGACGCCACGGTTTTGATGAATAATTTGGCCTATCTCTACATTAACCGGAATCGCTATGCCGATGCCGAGCGGCTGCTCAAGCGGTCGATCACCATCAACGAAAAAACGTTCGGTCCCGACCATCCTGATGTTGCGCAGGCGCTGAACAGTCTGGCCACGGTTTTTGCGCGACAGGGCCGTAACGCCGATGCCGAGCGGTACTACAAGCGATCGGTGGTCACCTTCGAAAGGACGCTGGGCCCGAACCATCCGGACCTCGCAAGTATCCTGGAAAACCTGGCCGGTCTCTACAAGGATCACGGCCGCTACGCCGATGCCAGCGCGCTTCTCAAGCGGTCAATGGCCATTCGCGCCAAGGCGGGGTCGCCCAGCTGAATAATTTGGGCGTAGCGACAGCTGGATCGGTCTCGATCAGAGAGATGTCTGCACGCGACTTCCGGGTTCAAATGACCCGGGCGCCCGGTCTTACCTGCGTGATGGCGACGCCGGAGATTGCGAGCAGTGCACCGACAATCAGCTTCGGGGTCATGCGGTCGCCAAGGAACAACACGCTCGAAATCAGGGCGAACACCGGTAGCAGCAGACCGAAGGGTGCGACGCGACCCATGGAGCATCGGGCAATCAGCCAGAACCAAAGTCCGAACCCGACAATTCCGCCGATGAAAATCGTGTAGGCGAGTGCCAGCCAGCCGCGTTGATCCGCCGTGACAAGGCTTGCCAGTTGTCCATGTTCGATGAGCAACGACATCACCATGACCTGCGGTACCGTAAACAGCGACGACCACCCCATCAACATCAGGGGATCGAACGGGCCGTAGCGTTTCGTCAGGATGTTGGACACCGCGAACGCGAAGGCGGCTCCGATCACCAGCAGTAGCGGAAGCCCATTTGCCGACAGGCCAGGCTCGGCCGCCAACACGACCACGCCGACGAATGCCAACAGCACGCCGCCGGACGTGGTGAGCGACGGTCGCTCCGCGAGCAGCGGCCAGGCCAACAGGACGGTGAAGGGCGTAGCGAGTTGATAGGCGACGGCCGACATGCTTCCCGAGCCGAGCCAAAGGCCGACATAGATGAGCCCGAAGTTCACGCCGCCGAGGTATAGCGATTTAGCTGCACTAGGGCCGAACTGTTGACG
>JBOHIT010000568.1:0-4625 GCA_050726155.1 Bradyrhizobium sp. | reverse complement strand
GGCCGGAAGGCCGGCCACCCGGCGTTGTCATTATTCCGCTTCGGCGGTCAGCGTCTTGGCCTGCGCAACCCAGCCATCGGCGCGGCTCGGAAGTCCGACCTCTTCACCGATCTTGTGCGCGGTGTCGTGGTCGAGTTCGGCGAGCTGCCAGTAATGGAAGATGCCGAGGTCGTTGAACTTCTTCTCGATCGCACCCGACACGCCGGTGAGCTTCTTGAGGTTGTCGGCGGTGCCGCGGGGGCCCGCCAGGCCTTGGAAGCCGGCCGGCTGCGGGGCGGCCGGGATTTCCTCGCGGGCCGGCTGGGCGGAGGCACCGATGTCGATGCCGTGGTCGCCCTGGGCGCGCGAGATACCGTCGATGGCGGCGCGGGCGACCAGATCGCAATACAGCGAGATGGCACGGCCGGCGTCGTCATTGCCCGGCACCACGTAGGTGATGCCCTTGGGATCCGAATTGGTGTCGACGATCGCGGCAACGGGAATGTTGAGCCGCTGCGCTTCCTGGATCGCGATGTCTTCCTTGTTGGTGTCGATCACGAAGATCATGTCGGGAAGCCCGCCCATGTCCTTGATGCCGCCGAGCGAACGGTCGAGCTTGTCGCGCTCGCGCTGCAGCGTCAGCCGCTCCTTCTTGGTGTAGGCGTTGGCATCGCCGGAATTGAGCACCTCATCGAGATGGCGCAGACGCTTGATCGAACCGGAAATGGTCTTCCAGTTGGTCAGCGTGCCACCGAGCCAGCGCGAGTTGACGAAATACTGCGCCGAACGCTTGGCCGCCTCGGCGACGCCGTCCTGTGCCTGCCGCTTGGTGCCGACGAACAGGATACGGCCGCCCTTGGCGACGGTATCGCTGACCGCCTTCAACGCGGTGTGCAGCAACGGCACGGTCTGCGCGAGGTCGATGATGTGGATGTTGTTGCGGGCACCGAAAATGAAATCCGACATCTTCGGATTCCAGCGGTGCGATTGGTGACCAAAGTGAACGCCAGCTTCGAGCAGCTGACGCATAGAAAAATCGGGTAGCGCCATAGTGATACTTCTCCGGTTGGTTCCTCCGGAAGCGTGTGAGCAGACGAGCCTTATGGCCCGGCTGCCACCGGACGGCCTTTTAGAGCCATGCTTCCGTGTGAGATGGCGCGGTGTATAGCCGGATTCCAGCCAGAAGCAAGGAAATAAGGCCGGTTCTACTGCTTGGTCGGCTTCGGCTTTCCGCACGCCAAAACCGGACTGCCGTGAGCCGGAACGGTACATTCCGGCTCAGGCAAATGTCACTTCCAAGGTATTATAATACCTTAGAACCTGCTCATAGCCCGCTTTTGAGGCCTCAGCTCACCATGCGCTGGCGGTTTTCCCAATACGGCTTGCGCAATTCGCGCTTCAGGATCTTGCCGGCGCCGGATAAAGGCAGCGGGATCTCCGTGACCTCGACACTGCGCGGGCATTTGTAACCCGCGATCAGCGTCTTGCAGAAATCCATCAATTCGTCGGGAGTTGCCGTCGTGCCGGGCCTGGCGACGACAATCGCGTGAACCTGCTCGCCCCAGCGCTCGCTGGGGATGCCGATCACGGCGCATTGCGCCACCGACGGATGCTGCGCCAGCGCGTTCTCGACCTCGGCCGAATAGACGTTTTCGCCGCCGGAGATGATCATGTCCTTGACGCGGTCGACCACGTAGACGAAGCCGTCCTCATCCATGTAGCCGCCGTCGCCGGTGTGCATCCAGCCGTCGATGACCGCTTTGGCGGTCTCCTCCGGCCGCTCCCAATAGCCCATCATCACATTGTCGCCGCGCACCGCGATCTCGCCGACGGTGCCTAATGGCACCACCTTGTCGTCGGCATCGACGACCTTGATCTCGCAGCCGAGCGTGGCGCGGCCGGCGCCGCGGTGACGGCCCTTGGCGCGGCCATCGCCGATATGCTCCTTCCAGTGCAGGATCGTCGCAATCGGCGACAATTCCGTCATGCCATAGGCCTGCGTAAACTGCACATTCGGCAATGCCTTCATGGCGCGGCTCAGCACCGCATCGCTGATGACGGAGGCGCCATAGGAAATGCCCTTCAGCGACGAAAGGTCGTACTCGCCGAGTTTCGGATGGTCGACGAACATCTGGATCATGGTCGGCACCAGCAGTACGTCGGTCACGCCATCGCGCTGGATCGCACCGGCGACGTTGTCCGGCGTAAACCCCTGGATGATGACGTTGGAGCCGCCGCTCAGCAGCACCGAATACATCGCTGCCCCATTGGCCAGGTGGAACATCGGCGCGGCGTGCAGGTAGACCGTGCTGCTCGGCCACATGCCTTCGCCGAGGGCGTTCAGCGCATTGACCATCAGATTGCCGTGACTGAGCATCACGCCCTTGGAGCGTCCGGTGGTGCCGCCGGTATAGAAGATGCCGGCGAGATCGCTGCTCTCGCGCATCGCATCCGGCATCGGGCTGGAGCGCGCGATCAGCGCGTCAAAGCTCTCCATGCCGGCAGGAGCTTCGCCGTCGTCGGCATAAATCAGCTTGAGGTCCGGGATCGCCTTGGCAAGCGTCGTGCCAATAGCAGCGAACGCCTTGTCGACGAACAGGATGCCGGCGCGGCAGTCGCGCATCGCGTCCTCGTTTTCCAGCGGGCTCCAGCGGATGTTGAGCGGCACGATCACGGTGCCGGACCAGCCGGCCGCCAGATAGAGTTCGAGATAGCGGTCGGAATTGAGCGACAGCATCGCGACACGGTCGCCGGCCTGCGCGCCGAGGGCGCGGATGCCGGCGGCCAGGCGCGCCACGCGGTCGCCGACCTCGCGCCAGCTTTTCCGCCGATCGCCACAGACGATGGCAAGGCCGTTCGGATTGATCTGCAGCGCGCGCCGCAGGCCGTGCGTGACATTCATCGTTTTACTCCCGTTGACTTGCGTTTCCTGACCGGCGGTTTGTCCGCCTTTTTCCGTGTTGATTTGATCGTGAGCCCTTCGGTGAGGCGGATCGCGAATTCCTTTGCGATGGCTTCAGCCTCAAGCGTACCGCCGGGCTGATACCAGTGGCCGATCCAGTTCAGCGAGCCCGCAATCGCAAAGGCCGAAAGCTTGACGTCGCACGGCCTGACCGATCCATCCTTGATCCCCTGCCCGATATAGTCGCGAAAAGCCTGGTCGATCTTCTTCTTGGCGAGGCGAACGATCTTGCGGTTGTGCTCGGTGAGGTCGCGAACGTCGAACCGCACCAGGCTCTTGCCGTAGTCGGTGGTCATCGTCTCGGCGTAGCTGATGATCAGCTCGCGCAGTTTTTGCAGTCCGGTGCCGCCAGTGGCGGCGATTTTGTCGATGCATTCGTCGACGTGCTCGGCGCCGATAGCCCAGCATTCGTAGAGGATTTCGTCCTTGCCGCGGAAATAATTGTAGAGCGCGGGCTTGGTGATGTTCAGCCGCTCGGCGACATGGTTGAGCGTGGTGCCGTGATAGCCCTGTTCGAGGAACAGCGCCACCGCGGTGCGCAGCACGGCCTCGCGCTTCTCGTCGCGGGCCCGGCGACGGCTTTCGAACGGCATCCAGGGCGACTGGCTGGTCGGGGAAGAGGCTGATCCGTCCATCGTAGATTTATCCCGCCGCGGTTGACTCCGCGATGAAGCCGCCCGTATATTACCCGTGGGTAATAAAAAGTCCACCGGGTAATTTAAGGGAGCGCCCCATGACCTCGAGCGTCTACGTTGCCGGCGTCGGCATGATCCCGTTTGTCAAACCGGGGGCGAATGCGCCCTACCCGGTGATGGGCGCGGAGGCGACCAAGCTCGCGCTGGCGGATGCCGGCGTCGGCTACGACATGATCCAGCAGGCCTATGCCGGCTACGTCTACGGCGATTCAACCTGTGGGCAGCGCGCGCTGTACCAGGTCGGGATGACCGGTATCCCCATCATCAACGTCAACAATAATTGCTCGACCGGCTCGACCGCGCTGTTCATGGCGCGGCAGGCGATCTCTTCCGGCGCGCTCGATTGCGTGCTGGCGCTGGGCTTCGAGCAGATGAAACCGGGTGCGCTGGGCGCCATCTTCACCGACCGGCCGAGCGCGTTCGACGAATTCGACGCTGCGGCCGATAAACTGGTCGACGCGCAGGGCGTCCCGCTGGCGCTGCGCTATTTCGGCGGCGCCGGCCTCAGCCACATGAAGAAGTACGGCACGCCGCTGACCTCGTTTGCAAAAGTGCGGGCCAAGGCGAGCCGGCACGCCGCAAAAAATCCGCTGGCGGTGTTCCGCAAGGAAGTCAGCGCCGACGACGTCATGAACGACCAGGTGATCTGGCCCGGCGTTATGACGCGGCTGATGGCCTGCCCGCCGACCTGCGGCGGTGCTGCCGCCGTGCTGGTCTCGGAGAAATTCGCCAGCAAGCACGGCCTGCGCAAGGACGTGCGGATCGCGGCACAGGCGATGACCACTGACACCCCCTCCACGTTCCGGGCCGGCGATATGATGCAGGTGGTCGGCTTCGACATGACGCGGGCTGCGGCCAACAAGGTCTATGAAGCCGCCGGGATCGGCCCAGAGGATCTCGACGTCGTCGAACTGCACGACTGTTTCGCGCATAACGAACTGATCACCTATGAAGGCCTCGGCCTGTGCCCCGACGGCGGCGCGCAGCGC
>JBOHIT010000567.1:0-19938 GCA_050726155.1 Bradyrhizobium sp. | reverse complement strand
GCCGAAAGCTGCAGACGGTAGGTCGCGATCGGGATCGCCGGGGGCATTTTCCTATCCGATGCGCCAGTGCACCGACCATGGCGGGACGCGCTCTCCCAACTCGCTGCCCCAGATAAGGGTTCCCCTGAATTGACCTGCAGTATTGGCAATCTGCCGGTCCGAGAGGTTGGCGAGCAGGCGCAGCGCAGCACCATCGCCCATACGCCAGTTAGCCGTCAGCAAGCCGTTGCCGACGGAGGTTGCGTCGCCGAAGGCTGTGCCCGCGAGGCGAGGGACGATCTCGCGCCTGCGGATCGCCAGCATTTGGCGCACGGTTGTCAACCGTCGTTGCGCCGGCGGTTCGGTGTGCTCATTCCAGTCGAGGATCGCCGACTGAAACGTCGATGGCGCCAGTGCGTCGGGCACCTCGTCGCCATATTCCGCGTAAGCCCAGGCATATTCGCTGCGCCGGCCCTTGCGGACGGCGTCCGCCAGATCACCCTTGAAGTCGCAGAAAAATGGAAACGGCGTCCTCGAACCCCATTCCTCGGCCATGAACAGCATCGGAATAGCAGGCGCCAGCAGCATGACGCCGAGTGCTGCTTCAATGGCTTCCGGACGCGCCACGCCTTCGAGCCGGTCCCCGAAGGCGCGATTGCCGACCTGGTCGTGGTTCTGCAGAAAATTGATGAAGGCGGTCGGCGCGAGCTTGCCGCTCGGTTCGCCGCGCTTGCCGCCACGAAATTCCGACATCTCGCCCTGATAGACAAAGCCTTGACATAGCGACCTGGCGATGTCGTCCAGCGGCGCGCGTTGATAATCGCAGTAGTAGCCCTGCTTTTCGCCGGTCATCAGCACGCGCCAGGCGTGATGATAATCATCGTTCCACTGCGCGCGATATTTGCCGCGGGGCGGATCCTCTGCGGCGTCCAGTATGCTGGCGCGGTTGTCACCGTTTTCCAGCACCAGATGGATGTGACGCCCCGTTTCCGCGGCGAGTTCGCCGACCGCCTTGCTGAGATCGTGCAACAGCGACAAGCCGCCGGGTTCGACGATGCTGTTTACGGCGTCCAGACGCAGACCGTCGAAACGATAGTAGCGCAGCCAGTGCAGCGCATTCTCGATCGCGAAAGCACGCACCTGCGGCACGCGGTAGTCGATCGCGCTGCCCCACGGGGTGTGCGCGTCCGTGAAGAAAGCCGGCGCGTAGCGGCCGAGATAGTTACCCTCGGGCCCGAAATGGTTATAGACCACGTCGAGAAACACCATCAGCCCGCGCAGATGCGCCTCGTCGATCAGCGCCTTGAGGTCCTCGGGCCGGCCATAGGCGCTGTCGGGCGCGTACCACAGCACGCCGTCGTAGCCCCAGTTGCGCGATCCCGCGAAATCCGCCAATGGCAGCAATTCCAGCGCGGTGATGCCGATCTGCACGAGATGATCGAGTCTCTCGATCATGCCGCGATAGGTGCCTTCCGCCGTGAACGTGCCGACATGGGCCTCGGTGATGACGGCCTCTTGCCAAGGTCGCCCGCACCATTCGGTGGCGCGCCACGGATAGGCGGCGTGATCGATCACCTCGCTCGGGCCAAAGACATCCTCCGGCTGGAAATCGGAGGCGGGGTCGGGGACGTCGAGCTCGTCGTCAATGCGGAATTTGTAGCGAGTACCGGGTTTCGCGCCCGGTATCTCGGCGGCGAACCAGCCGTTGTCGCCACGGGTCATCGCGTGCGTTTGTTGCAGCAGCAGATCGACGCGCTTCGCAGCCGGCGCCCACAGGCGAAACAGGGTGCCTTCTTTGGTCAGCCTTGGTCCGAATTGCCGCGCATTCATGCGGAGCCCGCAAAGGCGAGCACCGAGCGTGACGGTGCCTTCATGTCGGCGCCCGCCGCAAAGTCGGCCGTCGCCTGCTCGATTTCGGTTGTGTTCAGCACCTGCTGCCAGCTCTTGTATTCGGTCATTTTGGGCAATTTGAATGCGATCTGTTCGGGGGCGGCGTTCAGAACGATAAAGATCGGCGCTTGCCCTTGTTCCATCGGGCCGAGCACATAGGCCAGGAATCGCCCTTCCGGAAACTTCCAGTCGGATTCCTTCATGTCTTCGGCAGCCGGCGTCAGCCAGAGCACGCCGTAGGAGCCGTCTGCGCGGCGGCCGTCGAGCCAGCGCTGGCAGCGGATCTGACCGAAGCGGCGACGCAACTCGGTCAAATGGCCGATGAAGTCGGTGAGGTCGTCGCCTTCCTTGCCGAGATTCTCCCAGCCGACCCAGCCGGTCTCGTTATCCTGGCAATAGGCATTGTTGTTGCCGTTCTGCGAATTACCGACTTCATCGCCGGCCAGCATCAGCGGTGTGCCCTGCGCCAGCATCAGGCAGGCGAGCTGGTTCTTGCGAAGCTGGCGACGCAGCGCCGTGATCGCGGCGTCGTCGGTCGGGCCTTCATGGCCGCAATTATTGCTGTGGTTGTCGTTGGAGCCGTCGCGATTGTCTTCGCCGTTGGCTTCGTTGTGCTTCTCATTGTAGCTGAACAGATCCGCCAGCGTAAAACCGTCATGGACGGTGATGTGGTTGATGCCGGCGCGGGGCGCGCGATTGTCGTGATGAAACAGGTCGGAGGAGGCGGTCATGCGGCCCGATATTTCACCGATCAGGCTGCCTTCGCCGCTCCAGTAGCGCCGCATCGCGCTGCGATAGCGGTCGTTCCATTCCGACCATTGCGACGGGAAAGCGCCGACCTGATAGCCGCCCATGCCGAGGTCCCAGGGCTCGGCGACCATCTTGACCGTCGCCAGCACCGGATCCTGGCGCACGGCGGTGAGGAAGGCGGCGTTGCGGTCGTAACCGTTCGGCCCGCGCGCCAGCGTGGTGGCGAGGTCGAAGCGGAAGCCGTCGACGTGGCAGACCTCGACCCAGTAGCGCAGCGAATCCATCACCATCTGCAGCACGCGGGGATGGTTCAGATTGACCGAGCTGCCGCAGCCGGTGAAGTCGTCGTAGAAGCGCGGATTTTCCGGCTTCAGCCAGTAATACGACGCGTTGTCGATGCCGCGAAACGACAGCGTCGGGCCGAGATGATTGCCTTCGGCGGTGTGGTTGTAGACGACGTCGAGCATCACCTCGATGCCGGCATCGTGCAGCCGCGCCACCGTGGTGCGAAACGCATCGAGCGGATTGTCTTGCGAGTAACGCGCTTCCGGCGCGAAGAACGCCAGCGTGTTATAGCCCCAATAATTCACCAGCTTCTTCTCGACCAGCACGCGGTCGTCGATCAGCCCATGCACCGGCAGCAGCTCGATGGTAGTGACCCCGAGCCGCTTGAGATGATCGATCATCGCGGGCGAGGAAAGCCCGCCATAGGTGCCGCGCAGACCCGGCGGAACATCGTCGCGCTTCTGGGTCAGACCCCTGACATGGGCCTCGTAGATGATGGTGTCTTCCCAGGGAACATTGGGCCGCATCTCGCGGCGGCCCCAGTTGAAGGCCTCGTCAACGACCACGGCCTTCGGCATGCCGCGGGCGTTGTCGCGGCGGTCGAATGAAAGGTCCTCGCGCGAACTGCCGGCGCGATAGCCGAAATGCGCGTCGCTCCACACCAGCCGGCCGGCAAGCCGCCGCGCGTAGGGATCGAGCAGCAGTTTGTTGGCGTTGAAGCGGTGGCCTTGCTCGGGGTGGTAGGGCCCGTGGACGCGATAGCCATACAGCTGTCCCGGCGAGACGTCGTTGAGATAGCCGTGCCAGACATCCTCGGTCCGCTCGGGTAGTTCGACGCGCTCGAGTTCGCGGCGGCCCTGGCCGTCGAACAGGCAAAGCTCGACTTTCTCGGCGTTGGCCGAGAACAGCGCAAAATTGGTGCCCCTGCCGTCCCAGCTTGCACCGAGGCGTGTGGGGGTTCCCGCGGTCAGGCGCATGCGTCAATTTTCCGGTACGAGAAAGATCGCAGCCAGCGGCGGAATGGTCAGATGGAGTTCGGGGATGTTGCCCTCCAGCGTCCGGACCTCACCGATATTACCGACATTGCTGCCGCCATAATGGGCGGAGTCCGAATTGAAAATCTCGTTCCATTTGCCGGCAAACGGCACGCGTAGCCGGTAATCATAATAGACATTGGGTGAAAAATTCACGACCACGAGGCAGCGGGCCCGTGCGTCATGGCCCTTGCGGATCCAGGCAAAGACGTTGCCGCCGGAATCATGGGTAATGACCCATTCGAAGCCGGGCTGGCTGCAGTCGAGTTCATGCAGCGCCGGCACGGTACGATAGAGGCGGTTGAGATCGCGGACCAGATTCTGGATGCCGACATGCCGCGGCTGCTGCAGCAGGTGCCAGTCCAGCGAATGATCGTGATCCCACTCGCGCTCCTGGCCGAATTCGCAGCCCATGAACATCAGCTTCTTGCCGGGATGGCCGAACATGAAGCTGTAATAGGCGCGCAAATTCGCAAAGCGCTGCCAGTCGTCGCCAGGCATGCGGCCCAGGATCGAGCGTTTGCCGTGCACGACTTCGTCATGTGACAGCGGCAGGATGAAGTTTTCCGAGAACGCATATTGCAGACCGAACAGGATATCGCCGTGATGGAATTTGCGGTGGATCGGATCCTTGCCGATGTATTTCAACGTGTCGTGCATCCATCCCATGTTCCACTTGTAGCCGAAGCCGAGCCCGCCATACTCAACCGGACGGGAGACTTGCGGCCATGCGGTGGATTCCTCGGCGGTCGTGGTGGCATCCGGAAAGCGTCCGAATACTTCGGTGTTGAAGCGGCGCAGGAAGCCGATGGCTTCGAGATTCTCGCGGCCGCCATGCTGGTTCGGAACCCATTCGCCTGCGGGCCTGGAGTAATCGAGATACAGCATGGAGGCCACCGCATCGACGCGCAGCCCGTCGATGGCGTAGCGCTCCAGCCAGAACAGCGCGTTGGACACCAGGAAATTGACGACTTCGGTGCGGCCGTAATTGTAGATCAGCGTGCCCCAATCGAGGTGGCGGCCCTGCAACGGGTTGGCGTGTTCGTACAACGCCGTGCCGTCGAAATGGCCGAGGCCGTGGGGATCGTCGGGGAAGTGCCCGGGCACCCCGTCCAACAATACCGCGATGCCCTCGCGGTGGAAGGCATCGACGAGGGCGGCAAAATCCTCCGGCGTACCGAACCGGCTCGTCGGTGCGAACAGGCCGGTCGGCTGATAGCCCCACGAGCCGTCGAACGGATGCTCGCTGACGGGAAGGAATTCGACATGGGTAAAGCCGAGATCCCGGACATAGGCCGGAAGCAGTTCGGCGAGCTCGCGATAGCTCAGCCACTCATTGCTGCCCTTGCGCCGCCACGAGCCGAGATGAACTTCATAGATCGACATCGGTGCGTTCAGCGCATTCATCCCGGCGGGGGCCGGACGCGGACGCGGTAAATGGGCCTCGTCAAAAACGATTGATGCGGTGTTGGGCCGAACTTCGGCGGCGAAAGCGACCGGGTCGGCTTTCAACGGCAAATGCTGTCCGTTGGGTTCGATGATGTCGAACTTGTAGTGATCGCCGACGCGGGCGTGGGGAATGAACAGTTCCCAATAGCCGACACCACGCACCCGCATCGGATGCCGTCGCGGATTCCAGTAGTTGAAATCGCCGACCACGCTGACGCCGCGGGCGTTCGGCGCCAGCACCACGAAGGCCACGCCCTCGACGCCCTCCAGCGTCATCGGATGAGCGCCGAGCTTGTCGTAGACGCGCTGATGGGTGCCTTCGCCGAGCAGATAAAGATCGAAGTCGCTCAGGACAGGCGGAAAGCGGTAGGGGTCATCGAGTTCGACGAGTTTGTCACCGAATTGGGCGCGCAGCTGATAGCGCGTCGAACCGTTCGGCAGTGCGCCGGCGAACAGCCCGGCATCGTGGATCCGCGCCAGCGGTGCCCGTTCACCATGTTCACCGATTGCCTCGACATTGGAGGCCTCCGGCAGGAACGCACGCACGACTTTCCGGTCCCCCTCGGTATGGAGGCCGAGATAGTGGAACGGGTCGGTGTGATTGCCCTGGATGATCGCATAGGCCTCTGCGGGTAGCTTGGTCATGAGGCCTCAAGGGACTGTCGCGACAACATACGAAGCATTCCGGTCATGGCCAAACGCAGCCAATCCGGCCGGTAGGATAGTTCATATTCGATCTCGTAGCATGCCTTCTCGAGCAGGAAGAAGGTCAGCACCGCTTCGGCGGCTTTGTTGTCGTCGGGCCACAGCCGCCGGTTAACCATGGCTTCGCGATAGGCGGCCAGGAATGCCGCGATGGCGCGGTCGCGCCAATTGGCGAGCGCCGCCGCCAGCCGGCCGTTTTCATCGTGAGCCACTTTCAGCGCACGCTCAAGGGCCGCGGTCGTCGAATAATCGATCGAACGGACCATGCTGGCGACGTCGCGCGCCGCGGGCGCCTTGCGCCGTCGCTCCGCGATGGAGCGCCGCGGCTCGCCGTCGAAATCGACGATGAAGATATCGTCCTTGACCACAAGCAATTGGCCGAGATGGAAGTCGCCGTGATGGCGGATATTGAGTCCGCCGCTCTCGTGGCGAAGCAAGCCTTTCAAGCGATTGGGCAAGCCGGATTGCTGGGCCAGTAACTGGTCGACCAGCCCGCGGTCCGCCTCCTTCAGCGTATCGCGCTTTTGTCTCAGCGTGTCGAAAACGCGCTCGGCGCGGGCCAGGGTGTCGCCGAACCAGCGCTGGACATCCTCGCGCAGGATCGGCTCCGGAACGAAATCGGGAAGCTCATTGTTGCTGGCCAGTGCCACGTGCATCTCGGCGACGCGGCGGCCGGCCTGCGACATGTAGCGCAGATAGGAGACCTGGTCCTCGCTTTCCCTGACATGCTCGCTTGCCGCCAGCAGGCGTTGCTCTTCGACGTAGCGGTCGAGATAGGCCGCTGTCACGGTCCAGGCGTCGCCCTGGTTGGCAACGAAAGCATGCAGGACGCCGATGGCGTTTCGCTCCTCGCCGTCGATCAGTTCGACGCTGCCGAGCAGTGCCGGCGTATTGGCAAAGCCCGCGACTTCGGTCAGGAACCGTCCCATCTCGATCTCGGGACTGATGCCGGCCTGCAGCGTGCGGTAGATCTTGACGACGTAGTCGTTGTCCACCAGCGCGGTGCTGTCGGCTCGTTCGGTTTCGATTGTGCGAATGTGTTCGGGCTGCCTGATCGCCTTCTCGGAGAATCGGCTGGTCGGCCGGAATTCCAGCTTCAAGCCCTGTTCGCTTTCGTCGACGGTGAGCGACTCCTTCAGGTTGCGCAGCAGCAGTGCGATGAAAATCTGGTCGTTGGCGACGTCGAGCAGCGTGCCTTCGCGGGCGCCCTGGCGGACGGCAGCCAAGGCGCGCGGGTTATAGCGTTCGCGGTCGAACCGAACCCACTCGATCTGCAGCGGCAGTACATAGCGGGTGGTGACGCCACGCTGCGTCGACTTGAAGAAGGCGAGCCACGGCCGGTTGTCGCCGATATCGCAGAACGGGATCGCCGAAATCAGCGTCGGCTGGATCGCCTTGGCCGATCGTTCCGGATACCAGAGCGTTCGCGCCAGATGGCCCGGCAGCACGTCGCGCTCGAACACGCCGCGGGTGCGCGCCAGCGACACCCAGGTCGCGCCCAGCGGCACCACCAGCGTCTCGAACTCCGGGACCGCCCGGTGCACCACCGGCGCCGACTTGTCGCGCTCCTGCAGCTCGAACCAGTAGAAGCCGTATGGCGCCAGCGTGATCATGTAGGGCAGTTCGCCGATCGACGGAAAACGCGTGCGGCCCAGCATCTCCAGCGGAATGCGATCCTTCCACGCGGAGAGATCGAGTTCGGTCGCTTGCGCCGACCGCGACAGGTTGGCGACGCAGAGAATGGCCTCGTCCTCATACTGGCGCACGTAACACAGCACCGAGCGGTTTTCCGGTCGGATGAAGGTCATGGTGCCGCGGCCGAAGGCCAGCGTCGATTTGCGAACTGCGATCAGCCGCTTGGTGGCTGACAGCAGCGACGACAGGCTGCGCGACTGCGCCTCGACATTGACGGACTCATAGCCGTAGACGGGGTCCATGATGGTGGGCGCATAGAGCCGCGCCGGGTCGGCGCGCGAGAAACCGCCGTTGCGGTCGGGCGTCCATTGCATCGGCGTGCGCACGCCGTTGCGGTCGCCGAGATAGATGTTGTCGCCCATGCCAATCTCGTCGCCGTAATAGATAATCGGCGTGCCTGGAAATGATAGCAGTAGCGAGTTCATCAGCTCGATCTTGCGCCGGTCATTGTCCATCAGCGGCGCGAGGCGTCGGCGGATGCCGACATTGATGCGGGCGCGGGGATCGTTGGCGTAGGTCGACCACAGATAATCGCGCTCGACGTCGGTGACCATCTCCAGCGTCAGTTCGTCGTGATTGCGCAAGAACAGCGCCCATTGGCAATCGGCAGGGATGTCAGGCGTCTGTCGCAGGATGTCGGTGATCGGGAAGCGGTCTTCCTGCGCGATCGCCATGTAGATGCGCGGCATCAGCGGGAAGTGATAGGCCATGTGGCATTCGTCGCTACGGCCGAAATATTCCTGCACGTCTTCGGGCCATTGATTGGCCTCGGCCAGCAACACCTTGTCCTTGGCGTAAGCGTCGAGCTCGGCGCGCAGCCGTTTGATGATGGCGTGGGTCTCGGGCAGGTTCTCGTTGTTGGTGCCGTCGCGCTCGCACAGATAGGGAATGGCATCGAGACGGAAGCCGTCGACGCCGGTATCGAGCCAGCGCTTCATCACCTTGACCAGCGCCGAGACCACGCGCGGATTGTCGAAATTCAGGTCCGGCTGGTGCGAGAAGAAGCGGTGCCAGTAGAACTGGCCGGCTTCCGGATCCCAGGTCCAGTTCGATTTCTCGGTATCGGTGAAGATGATCCGCGTGCCCTGGTATTTCTGGTCGGTATCGCTCCAGACATACCAGTTGCGCGCGCTCGAATCCGGATCGCTGCGGCGGGCGCGCTTGAACCAGTCGTGCTGGTCGGAGGTGTGGTTGACGACGAGCTCGGTAATGACGCGCAGGCCGCGCCGCTTGGCTTCCTGGATGAAGCGCTTGAAATCCTTCATCGTCCCGAAATCGGGATTGATGTCGCCATAGTCGGCGATGTCGTAGCCGTCATCACGGCCGGGCGAGGGATAGAACGGCAACAGCCACAGCGTGGTGACGCCAAGATCCTGAAGGTAACCCAGCTTCTCGGTCAGTCCTGCGAAATCGCCGATGCCGTCATTGTTGCTGTCGGCGAAGGCTTTGACGTGGAGCTGATAGATGATGGCGTCCTTGTACCAAAGCTGATCGCTGCCGGCCTCGACGGCTGGCACCTCGCTTGCATCGATCGCGAAGCTGCCGCCGCTGTTCAACGGATAGGCCGCATCGAATCGAAAGGAGACCCCGGCTTTGGTGCTTTCGCCGGTCTGGGCTTTTTTGTTCACGGTGATGCCATTGCCATGGAAACGACGCCCCCATTTCCCTTGCGAGAGAGGAGACGTTCCGGACATATGTAAAAAGCCGCTCAGCGGACATTGGTTCCCCTGGAACCGTTGCCGGGACTGAGCGTTAGACACCGTCTATCCCCTTCCTGTATTTGGACAATTTCGCGACGCCTCTAAGACGTTTGCGTGCAAACCGCGTGCCGAATGGACCTTTTCGAACAAGCCAAAGCCCAGGGAATCCAGACCGAATTCGTGGACGGTCAGGGTCACCGCCGCGTGACGGATGCGGCCGCCCTCAAAATCATCCTCGATGCCTTGCCGCCACAGACCCCGGGCCCGTTCGTCGGTGCTCCGGTCGTGGTCCGGTCCGGGCTGCCCACCCGAACCGGGCTTTCGGCCGCCGCAAAGCTTCCGGTTCGATGGAAAATCGTGGGGGATCACGGGGTTATCGCGGAGGGGCAAGCTTCCGAGCGCGCTGTCGCCTGGCCGCTGGATCTGCCGCTCGGCGTCCACCGGGCGCAACTGACGGATGCCGCGTCCATCACAGAGGACGTGCCGCTGCTATCGGCGCCGGCAAGAGCCTTTGGTGGCGATTTCGACCGCTGCTGGCTGCTCGCGGTCCAGCTTTACAGCGTCCGTTCCGCGCGCAACTGGGGGATCGGCGATTTCACCGACCTCGAAGGCTTGATCGGCCTCGCCCATCAACTCGGGGCCGACGGCGTCGGCCTCAATCCGCTGCACGCCCTGTTCGACGACCGTCCCGGCGATTGCAGTCCTTACTCGCCGAACAGCCGGCTATTTCTCAACGCGCTCAATATCGACGTCGAAAACATCCCGGAATTTCGCATCGACGGCGCGGCCCGCGATGCGCTGGGCCGGGTGAGGGACGGCGAAATCATCGACTATGTCGCCGTCGGCGCACTGAAATGGCGGGCGCTGCGATCGGCTTTCGCGGCCTTCAACGCCGATGCGACAGAAGGGCGCAGGCAGGAATTTGAAAAATTCCGCAGCCAGCGGTCGCCGCTGTTGTCGCGCTTCGCCTGCTTCGAGGCGCTCCGGCACAAATTCAACAAGCCCTGGTGGGAATGGCCGGAGGCGTGGCGGCAACCCGACGATGCCAAATGCGCCGAACTGCGCAACGGCGCGGATGCGGCCGAAATCGCGTTCGTCGAATTCGTGCAATGGTCCGCCGACCGGCAGTTGGCGGCCGCGAAGGATCGCGCCGACCGGCTCGGCATGAAGGTCGGACTCTATCTCGACGTCGCCGTCGGCGTGCAGTCCGACGGCTTCGATGCCTGGAACGAGCAGGTGGCGATCTCGCGCCATCTCGGGGTCGGCGCGCCGCCGGATCCGCTCAACACCGCCGGCCAGAGCTGGGGTCTTGCCGGCTTCAACGCTTCCGGGCTGGAGCAGAAATCCTTCGCGCCCTATCGCGAGATGCTGCGGGCCTCGATGCGGCACGCCGGCGCGATCCGGCTCGACCATGTGCTGGGTTTGAAGCGGCTCTATCTGGTGCCGCACGGGTTTTCCGCCGCCGACGGCGTCTATGTGCAAATGCCGTTCGAGGCGCTATTGGCCGCGACCGCGCAGGAAAGCGTCGCGCAGCGCTGTGTCGTGATCGGCGAAGACCTCGGCACCGTGCCGGAAGGCTTTCGCGACCAGATCGCCGGCTGGGGCATCTGGTCCTACCTCGTGATGATGTTCGAGCGCGACGATCAGGGCGCGTTCCGCGCGCTTGACCAATACCTCGCCAATGCGCTCGTCACCTTCAACACCCATGATCTCTCGACCTATGCCGGCTGGCGCTCGTTCGGCGACTTGAAGACCAAGCGCGCGCTCGGCATCGATCCCGGCGAGAGCGACGAGGCGCGCTGGCATGCGCTGGCGATGCTAGACGCGGTGTTGCGCCAAACTGGCATCGACAAGAATGATCTCTACGCGATCGCGAATTTCCTGGCGCGGACCCCATCACGGTTGCTCGCCATCGGGCTGGAGGATTTCCTGGGCCTGGTCGATCAGCCCAACATTCCCGGCACGGTCGACGAACATCCGAACTGGCGCCGCCGGCTTCCGGTACCGCTCGAACAGATCGCGTCCAAGATAGACATTGCTGCGCTAAAGGAAGCGACGCGCGAGCGCTCGTAGCTTTGATCCAGGGTGGTCACAAACCTTGTCCTGCAGGATAGAAGATTACGGCCTGATCGGCGATTGCGAGACCGCGGCGCTGGTCGGCCGTGACGGCTCGATCGACTGGCTGTGCTGGCCGGCTTTCGATTCCGATGCCTGCTTTGCCGCGCTGCTCGGCACCCACGAGCACGGCCGCTGGCTGATCGCGCCTGCAGAAGAGATTTCCAGAACTTCGCGCCGCTACCGCGGCAACACGCTGATCCTGGAAACGCGGTTTGAAACCGCCGATGGCGTGGTCGACCTGATCGATTTCATGCCGCCGCGCGGCAATGCATCCGACGTGGTGCGGCTGGTGCGCGGGGTTAGCGGCCGGGTGAAATTGCGGATGCAATTGGTGATCCGATTCGGATTCGGCACCGATATCCCCTGGGTCAAGAAGAACGAAGACGGGTCGGGGCTGCTCGCGATTTGCGGGCCTGATATGACGGTGCTGCGAACGCCGATCGAGACCCGCGGCGAGGAACTGACCACGGTCGCTGATTTCGAAGTGGGTAAGGGCGAGACCGTGCCGTTCGTCCTCACGTATGGGCCATCGCATCTGCCGGTGCCTGCGCCGATCGATCCTTTGGGGGCCCTGCAGGAAACCGAAGCGTTTTGGAACGAATGGAGCGCACGTTGCACCTACGAAGGCGAGCAACGCGACTTGGTGATGCGCTCGCTGATCACGCTGAAGGCGCTGACCTATGCGCCGACCGGCGGCATTGTCGCAGCCCCCACCACCTCCCTGCCGGAAAAACTCGGCGGCACGCGCAACTGGGACTATCGCTTCTGCTGGCTGCGCGATGCCACGTTCACGCTGCTGGCGCTGATGAATTCGGGCTATACCGAGGAAGCCCTGGCTTGGCACAATTGGCTGCTGCGCGCGGTGGCGGGATCGCCCGACAACATGCAGATCATGTATGGCATCAGGGGCGAGCGGCGGCTGCTGGAATGGGAAGCCGGCTGGCTCCCGGGATATGAGGGCGCGCAGCCGGTTCGGGTCGGCAACGCCGCGCACGCCCAACTGCAACTCGACGTCTATGGCGAGCTGATCGACGCCTTCCACCAGTGGCGAATGGCCAAGCTCGAACTCGGTGACGGAAGCTGGGCGCTGGAATGCACGGTGCTGGAGCATCTCGCCGAGCAATGGGACGAGCCGGATCACGGCATTTGGGAGCGCCGCGGCGACGGCAAGCACTATGTCTCGTCCAAGGTGATGACCTGGGTCGCCTTCGACCGCGGCATCAAGAGCGTCGAGAAGTTCGGCTTCAAGGCGCCGCTCGAAAAGTGGCGGAAATTGCGCGACACCATCCATCGCGACGTCTGCGAGAAGGGTTTTGATCGCGAGCTGAATTCGTTCGTCGAATCCTATGGCTCGAAACTGCTGGATGCCAGCATCCTGTTGCTGCCGTCCGTGGGATTCCTCGAGCCATCGGATCCCCGCGTGCGCGGAACGCTGCAGGCGATCGAAAAGCACCTGATGCGGGACGGCTTCGTGCTGCGCCACGACCCTCGCGAAGCTGAGCAGCAGCCCGCCGAAGGCGCGTTCCTGGCCTGCAGCCTCTGGCTTGCGGACGCCTACGTGCTGACAGGAGAGTTCGACAAGGCGCGGATGTTGTTCGACCGTGTGGTCGCGGTCGCCAACGATCTCGGCCTGCTGGCGGAGGAGTTCGATACCGGCGCCGGCCGCCAGACCGGCAATTTCCCGCAGGCGCTGACGCATATCGCGCTGATCAATACCGCGCACAACCTCAGCGCGGCGAAGCAGGCCACCGAGAAACCGGCCATGCAGCGATCGAAATAGGCTATTTCGCCGAATTGAAGTCGCGCGAGCCGGCACCGATCCATGTAGCTGCAGGCTGGGCTGGGGGGCCTGCCGCATCTCAGGGTGAATACCGGCTCGCGTTTGCCGATTCACACCCGATGGAGGTCGGGAATTGGTGTGGGGATCGGCAACCCCTAAAAGCGGGGCGACGAGTGCAATAAAGCGGATTCGACGACCGAAAGCTTTGACGCCGTCTGAATTTATCCTTGAGATGGTCTTGATATCGCGCTGTCTACCTTGGCGACGCTGGGAAACGGCTCCTTAGCCGAGCTTCAGAACCGTTTCCATGGCGCGGGCAAAGCCGTCGCGCTCGTTGGTATCAGTGACATGGGTCGCGTGCTTCTTGACGTCGTCGGTCGCGTTGCCCATCGCGAACGAAATGCCGCTTCTGGCAAACATCGGCAGATCGTTCTGCATGTCGCCGATGGTGGCGACGGCGTCGGTCGGAATACCCAGCCGTTTGGCGACGTTCTCGACGAAGGTGCCCTTATCGTGGCCGGCCGGCGTGACGTCGAGATAATAGGTCTGCGAGCGGACTGCGGTCGCCTCCGCACCCACCGCCTGCTGCATCGCCGCTTCGCAGCGCGCCAGCAGTGCCGCGTCGGAGCTGGCGCCGACGATCTTGCAGGCTTCGGACAAATGCGGCGTGAAATCCGCGATGATGGTCGGATCGGCCTTGATCGCCCGTTTCTCGCCGGGAACGTATTCGCCGTCGGGGTTGCGTGTGTACCAGCGCTCATTGCTGAACAGCCAGATATCGACGCCGAACTGGTTGAGCACGTCGAGGCTGCGCTGCGCCACATCGGGCGCGATCAGATGCTGCTCGATCGGCTTGAGCTGCGGATCGACGATTGAGCTTCCGTTGAAGGCGCCGATCGGCAGCGTGATCGCCAGCGGTTCGATCAGAAAACCCATGCCGATGGTCGGCCGGCTCGAGACGATGGTGAAGCCGATACCGGCCGCGCGCAGCGCCCGCACGGCGCTCTTCGCGTCATCGGTAAGGATCTTGTTCTTGGTCACCAGCGTGCCATCGACATCGGAGACGACCAGCGCGATTCGGCTCATGAGGGCACTTTCAATTGACGGATGATGTCGTCGATGATGGCCTCGACCGAGGCATCGATCGATACCGTAATGGGCCGTTCACCGGGCTGCGGGGGCTCCAGAGTCCTGAACTGGCTGGCGAGCAACCCCGGCGGCATGAAATGCCCCTTGCGGGCGGCGAGCCGGTCCGCGATCAAATCCTGCGTGCCATTGAGGAAGACGATGCGGACATCGTCGCGGCCATGGACGAGGATATCGCGATAGCCGCGCTTCAAGGCCGAGCAGGCGACGACCGCGCGCTGTCCGGCCGCCGAGAGGCGGTCGATCTCGTCGGCGATCGCCTGCAGCCACGGCCAGCGGTCTTCATCCGTCAGCGGCTGGCCCGCGCTCATCTTCGCGACGTTGGCGGGCGGATGGAATTTGTCGCCATCCTCATAGCGCCAGCCCAGCCGTGCGGCCAGCCGGTCCGCGATGGTGCTCTTGCCGGAGCCGGAGACGCCCATCACAACCAGCGCACAAGGGCTCGTCGCATCATCCACGAAAATTCTCCGGCAATGCCGCCTGATCCACCAGCCAGATCGTCTGGCTACTGGACCGCGCGCGGTTCGCCGGCAGGTTCTCGCCTGCAAACACCCGCGTCAAGATCGCGCGTTTGTCGGTGCCGGCGATCTCGAACAGCATCTCACGGCAGCTTGCGAGCGTCGGCAGCGTGAGCGTGATCCGGGGCACGAAAGGCTCGACATTGGCCTTGGGGACGCCGACGACCCAGCGGGTGGTCTCGTCGAGCGCGGGATAGGCCGGAAACAGCGAGGCGGTATGGCCGTCGGGGCCGACGCCCATCAACACGAGATCGAACAATGGCCGGGCAGGGTCCAGCGCATCTGCGCCGTAGAATGATCTAAGCTCGCCTTCGTAGAGCGCGGCGCCGCTCTCGGGATCGGCCGGATCGGCCGTGCTTGTCGGGATTGGATGGATGTTGGCGGCCGGCGCGCATTGGTCCAGAAAGATTTTCCGCGCGACGCCCATGTTGTTGAGCGGATCGTCCGCCGGCACGAAGCGTTCGTCGCCGATGAACCAGTGAACGCGTTCCCACGGGATTTGGCTGCGCCAGGCTTCGGTAGCGAGCAATTGATAGAGCTGTTTCGGGCTCGAACCACCGGTCAGGCAGATCGCGATGCGGCCGGCGTTTTCAGAAATCCGCGCGATAACGCGCTCGGCGGCGGCCCTGGCCATCGCCGCCGGATCGGCAACTGAAATCACATGGCGATTGTCGTTTGACACCATCGCTAACTCAGCTTTCTCCAGCTTCGGCCATCGCGCTCGAGGAGGTCATTGGCCTCTTCGGGGCCTTCGCTGCCGGGTTCATAGACCTTCAGCCCCTTGCCGCCGGCGTTCTTCCAGGCGTCGAGAAATGGCTGCACCGCGCGCCAGCCGGCCTCGACGCTGTCGGCGCGCTGAAACAGGATGTTGTCGCCGATCATGCAGTCGTAGATCAGGGTCTCGTAGCCCGTCGAAGGCTCGGCCTTGAAGTAATCCTTGTAGCGGAACTTCATCTCGACGCCATCGATATTGATGGTCGGGCCGGGCACCTTGGTATTGAACTGCAGCGCGATGCCTTCGGTCGGCTCGGTCGAGATGATGAGGTAATTCTGCGACAGCCGGTCCACCGGCGTGTCGCGGAACATCGCGAACGGCGCCTGCTTGAACTTGATCGCGATCTCGGTGCGCTTGATGCCGAGCGCCTTGCCGGTGCGCAGGTAAAAGGGCACGCCGGCCCACCGCCAATTGTCGATGGTCAGCTTCAGCGCGGCATAGGTTTCCGTGGTGCTGGCGGGCTTGACGTCGGCGGTCCGGCGATAATCCTCGATCTCGGTGTCGCCGACCATGCCGGCCCGGTATTGCCCGCGCACCGAGTTTTGCAGCGCCTCCGGCTCACTCTGGGTCTGGATCGCCGCCAGCACCTCGGCCTTTTCCGAGCGCACCGAGTGCGCGTCGAATTTCGCCGGCGGCTCCATCGCCACCAGCGACATCAGTTGGAACAGATGGTTCGGCACCATGTCGCGCAGCGCGCCGGTGGCGTCATAGAAACTGCCGCGGTGGCCGACGCCGAGCTTCTCGTCGACGGTAATCTGGATGTGGTCGATGTGGTTGCGGTTCCAGATCGGCTCGAACATGCCGTTGGCAAAACGCAACACCAGGATGTTCTGCACGGTCTCCTTGCCGAGGTAATGATCGATCCGGTAGATCTGCTGCTCCTCGACGAGTTTCAGCAATTCGCTGTTGAGCGCCATCGCGGAGGCGAGGTCGGTGCCGAACGGTTTCTCCACCACCAGCCGCCGCCAGGCGCCGTTTTCGGCCAGCATGCCGGTGCGGCCGAGCTCATGGCTGATCGGCAGGAACGCGCTGGGCGGTGTCGCCAGATAAAACAGGCGGTTGCCGCCGGTGTTCTGCGCGGCTTCCAGTCTGTCGAGTTGCTCGCTCATGGCGTCGAATGAGGCCGGCTCCCTTGGATCGGCTTCGATGCAGGTGACGCAGGCGAGCAGCCGCATCGCGATCGAATCGTCGACCTGACGGGTGGCGTATTGATGCAGGCCCTTCATCAGGCTGTCGCGCAATCCGTCGCTCGTCATGCCCTTGCGGGCAATGCCGACAACGCAGAATTTTTCCGGCAGCAGGTCGGCCGCCGCAAGGTTATAGAGGGCCGGGATCACCAGCCGATGCGCGAGATCGCCAGTGACGCCGAAGATGACGAAGGAGCAGGGATCGGGTTTCTTTTGTGCCAGTTTTCCGACCGCCATGGGCGTTAAGCCTTTGCGCCCGGCTTCTTTGGCGGTTCCTTGTGGCCACCGAAGCCCGCGCGCATCGCGGAAAGAATTTTTTCCGCGAACGTATGCTCCTTGCGCGAGCGGAAACGGGCATAGAGCGCCGCCGTCAGCACCTCGGCCGGCACGGCCTCGTCGATCGCGGCGTTGACGGTCCAGCGGCCTTCGCCGGAATCCTCGACGTGGCCGGAATAATTATCGAGCGTGTGGTTCTCCGCGAGAGCCGACGACGTGAGATCGAGCAGCCATGAGGGGATCACGCTGCCGCGCCGCCACACCTCGGCGATATCGGCGATGTCGAGGTCGAAGCGATGCTCGGCCGGCAGCGCCTCGATATTGGCGTTCTTGAGGATGTCAAAACCCTCGGCATAGGCCTGCATCAGGCCATACTCGATGCCGTTATGGATCATCTTGACGAAATGTCCGGCGCCGCTGGGGCCGGCATGGATATAGCCCTGTTCGATGCGGGGATCGCGGCCGTCGCGGCCGCCGGTGCGCGGAATGTCGCCGATCCCCGGCGCCAGCGTCTTGAAGATCGGATCGAGCCGGTCGACGACAGGCTTTTCGCCCCCGATCATCATGCAATAGCCGCGCTCGATGCCCCAGACGCCGCCACTGGTGCCGACGTCGAGGTAATGCAGGCTGCGTTCTTTCAACGCCTTGCCGCGGCGAACGTCGTCCTGCCAGAACGTATTGCCGCCGTCGATGATGACATCATCCGGCTGCATGATCTTCGACAGCGCCTCGATCGTCGCCTCGGTGATCTTGCCGGCCGGCAGCATGACCCAGGCGGTGCGCGGCTTTTCGAGATTGAGCACAAAGTCTTCCAGCGAAGCGGCGCCGACGGCGCCTTCGGCCGCGAGTGCCGCAACGGCCTTTGGATCCTTGTCGTAGACCACGGCGGTGTGGCCATTGTTCATCAGCCGCCGCACGATATTGCCGCCCATCCGGCCGAGGCCGATCATGCCAAGCTGCATTCCGAACTTCCCTTATTTGAGCGCCCCTAGTTGAGCGCTTCCGAGATCGCGGCGTCGAGCGCGGCGAGTGCCGGCTTGAGATCGCCCTTGAGGTGAACCCGCAGCGCACGCCGGCCGCGTTCGGTCAGCACGTCGAAATCGCCGCGCGCCTGAGCCGCCTTGACCACGCCGAAGCTCGCTTTCTGGCCGGGCACGGCCAGATCCTTGGCGTCGTCGGCGGTGATCTGCAGGAACACGCCGCTGTCGGGGCCACCCTTGTAGGCTTGCCCGGTCGAATGCAGGAAGCGGGGTCCGAATTCGGCGCAGGTCGCGACATGTCTGACGTCACGTACCGCCAGCCGCATCTTCTGCAGCGTGTCGATCGAGCCGCCGTCGCGGGCGATATAGGCCAGCAGCGCGAAATAATCGCCGTTGCCGGGGCGCGAGAGATGCGCCTTGATCCAGGAGCCGAGCGTGCCATTGGCGCCGGCCTTGCGCAGCGCAGCGGCATTGGCGTCATCGGTGTAGATGTCGGCCTCGGCGGTGGCGATCACCGGCTGCTCCGCCGGCAATGAACCGGTCTTCTCGAACGCCGCCGTCAGTTCGCGGGTCTTGATCTTCGCCGCCTCGACGTCGGGCTGGTTGAAGGGGTTGATGCCGAGGATGGCGCCGGCGACGGCGGTGGCCATCTCGAAGCGGAAGAACTCCTGGCCGATATGGTCGATCGATTTCATCACGATGCGCACCACCGGATGCCCGGCGGCCTCGATCGCGGCGAGTTTTCCTTCATGCGCGCTGTCGTCTTCGCTTTCGGTGCGGATATCGATGAAGAAGCGGTCGTTGCCGTAAAGCGAGGGATCGGCGAGCGGCTCGCCATCGATCGGGATCAGGCCCTTGCCGTTCTTGCCGGTGGACTCCGCGATCAACTGTTCGGCCCAGGCGCCAAAGTCGGCGATCTTGTTCGACGAGGATATCGTCACCTTGTCGCGGCCTTCGAGCCCGGCGAGGCCGAGCGCCAGCCCGAGCTGCACGCCGGGATTTTCATGCGGCGGCACGTCGGCGCCGCAGGAGCGCACCATCGCCAGCGTATGCTTGATCAGGCTCTTGACGTCGATGCCGGCGGCAGCCGCGGGCACCAGTCCGAACGGCGACAGCACGGAGTAGCGTCCGCCAATGGTGGGATCGCCGTGGAAGATGCGCGCAAAGCCCTGCTTTTTCGCGACCTTCTCCAGCGACGAGCCGGGATCGGTCACCGCGATGAAGCGATGGCCGGCCTTGTCGGCGCCGATGGTTTTGGAGACGCGGTCGAAGAAATAATCCTTCATCGCGTTCGGCTCGGTGGTTCCACCGGACTTTGAGGAGACGATGAACAGCGTCTTTGCCAGATCGACCTTCTTCTCCATCGCGCGCACTTGCGCAGGGTCCGTAGAGTCGAGCACGTGCAGTTTGGGGAAGCCGGATTTCTTCGGGAAAGTTTCCGCCAGCACTTCCGGACCGAGGCTCGATCCGCCCATGCCGAGCACCACGGCATCGCTGAAGTTTTGTCCCTTCACGCGCCGGGAAAAATCCTCGTAATCGGCGACGTTGGCTTTGGCCGGGCTGGTCAGCCAGCCCAGCCATTTGTTCTCGTCGTCATTGTTCCAGACCGATTTGTCCTTGTGCCAGAGCCGGCGGATCTTGGCCGAAGCGCGCCAGTCCTCGGTGCTCTTC
>JBOHIT010000566.1:0-2685 GCA_050726155.1 Bradyrhizobium sp. | reverse complement strand
TTCGCCGTACGGTGAAGGCGTAATGCAAATTAACTGCTCCTCAATTTCGATAACTGAATGAAGCACAAAGTTAGGCCATTGCACCCACCATCCGGCTACAGCCCGTGAATTCCCAGAAGGATCATTCTTTGCATACCAACGCGCATTAGCGTGACACTCATTAGCTGGCATGCCGGCCCGAGCTAGTTGATCTAGTGGCGCACGGGTGACGAGGACCACATCCTCTTCCCTTAGGTCTGCGCAGACAGCGGCCTCCCACTGCGATGGCGGAAAATCCCATTCCTCGCTCATTTTGAGACATTTTTGCAGCAGCACCTTTCGCCGTACTTTAGCTTGTCCCATTTAGCAGTCTCTATAGGAGGCAGTGAACCAATGCGGTGTGTACACCTGCGGCTAATCTTTACCGGTCTATTCGAAATGAGGGCAGTGCCAGCAGACGGATCGCGGCTCCGATTGCGAAGCTTGCGTCGCTGAAAAGGTGGCTTTCGGCTTGCTGCTTGGTTTCCAATATTCGGCGCGACAAATTAGAGGGGTCGTCAATTCCTCGAAAATGCGACAGAGGATTTCTCAACTCCATAAGATGTCGAAGGTCCTTCGCGTGGTCGGCAGTAATTACGTTCTGGCTTAAGCATCGCTCCAGTGTATCCAAAAACGAAATTCGCTTAGGAAGCGTCTGCTCCTGCAATCCCAACGAAAGATGAGCCGCCAGCATATGCTCGGCAAGGCCTTGGCATAGCATGACGGTAGCGACGTAGTTGCCGTGCACGAAACTCGTGCGTGCCTCGTTCCAAGCGGCTAGCGTCGTTTCGCCTCCGGGCAACATCGTTCCGTATTGCCCAAGTGCGGCCGATAGATCCGTTAATTGGCGAAAACGGGCAACTTTGCCAGCAAGATCATCGTGAATATCTGCGAGAAGTAGCCGCACTAAGTGTAATTCGCTGACAGGCGATAGCAGATCAGTTTGCTCGCCTCCAGCCATCCCCTCACTCCCACTCAATCGTCCCCGGCGGCTTGGACGTCACGTCATACACCACCCGGTTGACGCCCTTGACCTCGTTGATGATCCGCGTCGCGGTTTCGCCGAGGAACTTCATCTCGAACGGATAGAAGTCCGCGGTCATGCCGTCGGTGGAGGTCACGGCGCGCAGGCCGACGACGAATTCGTAGGTGCGGCCGTCGCCCATCACGCCGACGGTCTTCACCGGCAGCAGCACGGCGAAGGCCTGCCAGATCTGGTCGTAGAGGCCGTGTTTTCGGATTTGATCGATATAGACGGCGTCGGCGTTGCGCAGGATGTCGAGTTTTTCTTTTGTGATGTCGCCGGGGCAGCGGATGGCGAGGCCGGGGCCCGGGAATGGGTGGCGGCCGACGAAGATTTCGGGGAGGCCGAGTTCGCGGCCGAGTACGCGGACTTCGTCCTTGAAGAGTTCGCGCAAGGGCTCGACCAGCTTCATGTTCATGCGATCAGGAAGGCCGCCGACATTATGGTGGCTCTTGATCGTCACCGACGGGCCGCCGGTGAAGGAGACGCTCTCGATCACATCGGGGTAGAGCGTGCCTTGCGCCAGAAAATCCGCGCCGCCGATCTTCTTGGCCTCGGCATCGAACACGTCGATGAACAGGCGGCCGATGGTCTTGCGCTTCACTTCGGGGTCTGTGACGCCTGCAAGCTCGCCGAGGAATTGCTTGGAGGCATCCACGTGCACAAGCGGGATGTTGTAGTGGTGCCGGAACAGGTCGACGACGGTCTTGGCCTCGTCGAGCCGCAGCATGCCGTGATCGACGAACACGCAGGTGAGCTGGTCGCCGACCGCTTCGTGGATCAGCACCGCGGCGACCGCGGAATCGACGCCGCCGGAGAGGCCGCAGATCACCCTGCCCTTGCCGATTTGGGCGCGGATTTTCTCGATCGCCTCCTCGCGGAACGCGCGCATGGTCCAGTCGCCGGTGAGGCCGGAGACTTTTCTGACGAAATTGCGGATCAGCTTGGCACCGTCGGGCGTGTGCACCACTTCGGGGTGGAACATCAGGCCGTAATATCTGCGCTTCTCGTCCTGGATGATCGCGAACGGCGCATTGGGCGAGACGCCCGCGACCGAAAAGCCTGGCGGCATCTTGGTGATGCGGTCGCCGTGGCTCATCCAGACCTGGTGCTTTTCGCCCATGCCCCAGGTGGATTCGAACAGCGTGCTCGCGGCCTTGACCTCCACATCGGCGCGGCCGAATTCGCGGTGGTGGCCGCCCTCGACCTCGCCGCCGAGCTGGGCGGCCATGGTCATCTGGCCGTAGCAGATGCCGAGCACGGGAACGCCGGAATCGAAGATCAGTTGCGGCGCGCGCGGCGAGCCGGCTTCATGCACCGATTCCGGGCCGCCGGAGAGGATCACCGCTTTCGGCTTCATCTCCCGGAAGGCCGCTTCGGCCTTCTGGAACGGCACGATCTCGGAATAGACGCCCTCCTCGCGCACGCGGCGGGCGATCAGTTGCGTCACCTGACTGCCGAAATCGACGATCAGAATCTTGTCGTGCGCCGAGGCCACTGAAGGCGTCGACTCTGCTGCGGGCTGTGCTGCTGTCATGGACAGGAATTACGCGACGGGGGGCGCGCTCGCAACCGCACAAAGCGATGACCCACAGTCTTATGTCGGGCATAGACAAATCGTTTTAGGTAAGTATTATTGACCT
>JBOHIT010000565.1:0-2637 GCA_050726155.1 Bradyrhizobium sp. | reverse complement strand
GGTCAAGGAGTTCGAGCACGCGATGTCGGAGCAGCTTGCCGAGATCGGCAAGGCGATGGCGGCGAAATTCGATCTGTCGGAAGAGACCGCCAAAGTGAAGTCGGTGGGCATCAAGGGGTTTAAGGCCCACAAGCTGCTCGACGCCAAAGGCTATGCAAAACTCGGTGGCATGCAGCGCGACGGCTCGGTGGCGGTCGACCGCTACATTTCCTATCGGCGCGGCAAGGACATCGTCTCGCTCAGCGTCTTCCTGCTGAAGGACGCACCCGTCGAAACCCACGAATTTCACGTGATCGCACCTTCAGCCTTGCTCGACGGGGCAAAGCCGATCGCGGAAGTACGCCCCACCGCCACGGAGGCCCAGAAGCAGACCGCCGATAGCGGGCTGGCCTTCGCGGATTTGCCGGCCGCCGCGGCCGCGTTTGAAGCCGCGCTTGCAAAAATCGTGGCCTGACGGGCAGAATAGCCACAGCCGTCATTGCGAGCGCAGCGAAGCAATCCATTCTTTCTTTACGCGGATAGATGGATTGCTTCGCTTCGCTCGCAATGACGAAAGAAATGGAGGAACCACCATGTCCCAATCCGCAAAACGCATCGTTCTCGCTTCGCGTCCCGTCGGCGAACCCAAGGCATCCGATTTCCGCATCGAAGATTGCGCGGTACCGACGCCGGGCGAGGGGCAGGTCCTGCTCCGCACCATTTGGCTGTCGCTCGATCCCTATATGCGAGGGCGGATGAGCGACGGCCCGTCCTATGCCGCGCCGGTGCCGATCGATGGTGTGATGGAAGGCGGCACGGTCAGCGAGGTCATCGCGTCCAACAATCCCGGCTTTGCCAAGGGCGATGTCGTGCTGTCGCGCGCGGGCTGGCAGACCCATGCCATCTCGGACGGCAAGGGCCTGGCAAAAATCGATCCGAAGATCGCGCCGATCTCGACCGCTGTCGGCGTGCTCGGCATGCCCGGCATGACCGCCTATACCGGCCTGCTCGATATCGGCAAGCCGCAGGCAGGTGAGACCGTGGTGGTAGCGGCGGCCTCCGGCGCCGTCGGTTCGGCGGTCGGCCAGATCGCCAGGATCAAGGGCGCCCGCGCGATCGGCATCGCCGGCGGCAAGGACAAATGCGACTACGTCAAAAAGGAACTCGGCTTCGACGATTGCCTCGATCACCGCGATCCCGATCTTGCGTCGAAGCTGAAGGACGCCTGTCCGAAGGGGATCGACGTCTATTTCGAGAACGTCGGCGGCGCGGTGTTCGAGGCGGTATTCCCGCTGCTCAACGCGTTCGCGCGCGTTCCGGTCTGCGGCCTGATCTCGGAATACAATAATTTCGGCGAGACCTCGCCGAAATGGGCCGGCAAGATGATGCGCGCGGTGCTGACCAAGCGCCTCACCATCCGCGGCTTCATCGTCAGCGACTTTGCCGCCCGCCACGGCGACTTCCTGCGCGACATGTCGGGCTGGGTGCGCGACGGCAAGGTCAAGCACAAGGAATTCGTCACCGAAGGCCTCGACAGCGCCCCGGCGGCATTCATGGGCCTGTTGAAGGGCGCCAATTTCGGCAAGCAGCTCGTGCGGGTCGGGCCGGACAAGGCCTGACGCAGCGTCAGGCCTTTCGATCCGGATAAAGCAGTTCCTCCAGGTCGACATCGACCTGACCCGGCGCGCGGACGTGGCGGACTTCGAAACTGGTGGGCGTGAAGCGGTATTCCACCAGCCCGGTTTCCTTCAGCGCGATCCGTTCCTGCCGCTTGTCGGACATGATGAAACCGGTGGACGGCGCCCAGACCTGGCGGACGCGGCCATAGGTGAAATCGCGGCGCTGATGGACGTGGCCGGAAGCGACCAGCCGCAGGTCGACCGCGCCGAACATCTCGATCAGCCGCCGGCGCGCCGGCTGCGGTACGTAGCGGATCGCGGTCGCCTCAGCCTCTGGATCGTCAGGCGCGTTGAGATAAAGCGGCTTGTGCACGAACAGCGCCACCGGCTTGCCGCCCGTGCGCGACAGCTCGGACGCCAGCCAGTCGAACTGCTCGGCCTCGCTGGCGAGCCCGGTGTTCATGATCAGCGAGTTCAGTCCGAAAAAACACCAGCCGGCTTCGTCGAAGCGCCAGCGATCTTCGCCGATCACGGCGCGAAAGTTTTGCAGATGCGCTTCACTCGCCGGATGCGACGGCACGGGGCCAACCGCGGTCGGATTGTCGCCGATATCGTGATTGCCGGGCAGGTGCCGACAGGGCACAGGAAGTTCGGCGTGCAGGCCCTTGGCGAAGGCGAGATCGTCCGGGCTGGTCGGCGCATCGAAGGCGAGATCGCCGGTGTTGATGACGAGATCGGGCCGCGTCGCATCGATGTGCGCGCTGATGCGGTGAAAATTGTCGGTGAGTTTTGTGAGGCGGCGGGCGAGGTGGGTGTCGGAAATCTGGGTCAGGCGAAACTGGGTCATGCGAACGTCCTTTCGGCGTCGATTATATCTTTGTCCGCGACGGAATCATGAAATTCCAGACGCCGTCGTTCACGCGTTGATCGACGTCAGTAAGGTTGTTTGAAAGGGTGTTTGAAAACGCGTTTGAATGGAGACGCCGCAGCGTCGCACTTCTTCCCCTCTCCCCTTGTGGGAGAGGGTGGCACGGACGCG
>JBOHIT010000564.1:0-3164 GCA_050726155.1 Bradyrhizobium sp. | reverse complement strand
AATTTACGGCTCCTCGGGATGAGAACTCCTTCCGTCAAAACACAAAATCGTAGCCCGCATGAGCCAACGGGTCCGCGCAACGCGCGGCCCGATGACAGGCTCCGCGAGATGCGGGAACGTAGACCCGGGTATCGCTTTGCTCACCCGGGCTACACGACCAAATGACGGGCAGTTTCAGTTGCTCAGCTACAGCTTCGCTGAGATCGCCGCGGTCTCGCTCGGAGTGCCCCAGCTCGGCGCTTCGCGGCCGTCGCCCCAGGCGCGGGGACGATAGAAGGTGTGCACGCCGTATTTGTACATCTTCTTCATCTCATGCACCCAGGACGGGCGCACCCAGTACGCATGATAATGCGTGGACTTGGCGACTTCCGGCAGCCACAGCTGGCCGTCCAGGGTGGCCTTGGCGATCTTCTTGGCCCGCTCCCACATCTCCGGCTCGCGCACCACGTCGGCGACGTTGTCGCAGGCGAAGGTGAACTGGCAGGCGAGATGACGGTGTTTGTTCTGGTAGACCACGCCGCACACCGTATCCGGATATTTGCCGGAGAAGGCGCGGTTCAGCACGACCTGCGCCACCGCGATCTGACCACGCACCGCTTCGCCGCGGGCTTCGAAATAGACCGCTTCGGCGAGACATTTTTCCGACTTGGCGCGCGACTTCTCCTCGAACAGGCCAAGCCGTTCGGCCGGCGTCTTGGCGCGCTGGTTGTCGGAGTTGACCTCGCCCTTGGGTGCGACGCTGACGCCCATCTCGCCGGCCTTGACCGGCCCGTCGGCGTCGACCGGCAACGAGGCCATGAGCTTCATGTCGGGATCGGGAACCGCTTCCGGCATTATCACGATGGGCTCTTCGCCGGGCCGCCAGCGCTCGATGCTTTCCGGCGAGCCGAGCGAAGATCCGAAAAACAGGCTCGATGTCTTGAAGGAGAAATTGTCGCGGGGTGGCGCAGGCGCGAGCGCGACCGACGGCGCCAGCGTGCCGTCCTTGACCTTTCCGAGCGGCCTGTCGTCAAGCGGCTTGTCGTCCAGCGGCCTGGCTTCGAGCGACATCGACACGTCGAATTGCGGCAACCGCGGCGCGCTCAGCGCGGCCTGAAGTTCGGGATCGAGCGGCGCAAGTTCAACCGGAAGCGCGGCGGCGGTCTTTTGACCTTTAACGGAAGCGTTTGAGGACGAAGGATCTTCTATGGCCGGCGCGGTGCCGGCCGGGATCGCCGTCTCCGCAGGCGCCGACGGGGCGACAACGAGCCGGTCGCCCTTCATCGTGCGATCGACCTTGGGAAAATCGGCGGCATGGTAACGCGGCGGGGCTGCAACAAGCGGGTTGCGCGTCACCGAACCCGTGATGTCGATGCCCTGATTGTCGAGGCTGGCGAGCCGATAGGTCGCGGTCTGCGGCGACGAGGTTCCGATCGGACGGCCGAAATTGAAGGTCGCGACATGGATATTGCCGGCGGCGGAGAACACGCGCTTCTGCCAACGCTCCGCGACGCCCGGCTGCCGGGCCAGCAGTGACGCGATATCCTGATATCCGATCTCGGTCGGCATCAATGCGAAGATGCAAAGACCGAGACCGAAGGACGCGAACCGCGCGCCCTTCGGCTGGTTACGCAACACATTCATCGATACGCTCTACGCAACGCTTACAAAACGCGATCGAACGTCAGTACATCCGTGCAATTCGACCTTTTTTGTTGGTATCGAATTTAGGTTGCCGCGGGGTTAATCGGCGTTGCCCGCGCGCACCACGCAAGAAATCGCGCAGATTTGGTCAGCGCATGCGGAGTCTTGGTAAACGGGGGCGCGATGAAAGTGGTAAACATCCCGTCAACGAGGATGATGAAGAAAATGTTGCGGGGTCCCGTGTGAGTAAGGGGCGAGCGTGCGCGGCATGAGACCCGTCATTGCGAGCCACCGGGTCGCGCGAAGGCGCGCCCGATGACAGGCTCCGCGAAGCAATCCATCTTGCCGCGCGAAGGCGCTATGGCGTGCTTCGTCGCTTACGCTCCTCGCAATGACGAAAGGTTCCATCGTCGTGGCCGGGCATAGCCGTCTGCAGGACGGCGTCGCTTCCGCTCGCCTATGACCCGGCCATCCACGTCTGCGCTTCCACGCACATGCAAAGACGTGGATGCCCGGGACAAGCCCGGGCATGACGCCTTCTCTATTAGTTGCACGCGTTGAGTAAAACTACGCCTGGCTTGCCACCGTTTTTCCCAGCGCCGCTTGTGCCGCCGCAAGGCGGGCGATCGGCACGCGGTAGGGCGAGCACGAGACGTAGTCGAGGCCGATCTCGTGGCAGAACGCCACCGAGGCGGGATCGCCGCCATGCTCGCCGCAAATCCCGACCTTGAGATCGGGCCGCGTCTTGCGGCCACGCGCCACGCCGATCTTGACCAGCTCGCCGACGCCATCGCGATCGACCGAGATGAACGGATCGATCTCGAGAATTCCCTTCGCAACATAGGTGCCAAGGAAGCTCGCAGCGTCGTCGCGGCTGATGCCGTAGGTGGTCTGGGTCAAATCGTTGGTGCCGAAGGAGAAGAACTCCGCGGTCTGCGCGACGTCGCCGGCCATCAGGCAGGCGCGGGGCAGCTCGATCATGGTGCCGACCTGGTAGGCGATCTTCTTTCCGGTCTCTTTCATCACGGCTTGCGCCATCGCATCGATGCGCGCCTTGACCAGATCGAACTCGGCCTTGGTCGCGATCAGCGGCACCATCACCTCGAGGCCGACGGCCTTGCCAGTGCGCTTCTCGGCTTCGACCGCGGCTTCGAAGATCGCGCGCGCCTGCATCTCGGCGATTTCAGGATACGCGATGGCGAGGCGGCAGCCGCGGAAGCCCAGCATCGGGTTGAACTCGGCGAGATCGCGGGCACGATCGGCGAGCTTGCGCGGATCGGTGTTCATCGCACGCGCGACTTCCTCGATCTCGGCCTGGGTATGCGGCAGGAATTCATGCAGCGGCGGATCGAGCAGACGGATGGTGACCGGCAGCCCGGTCATGATGGTGAAAAGATCAATGAAATCCTTGCGCTGCATCGGCAGCAATTTGGCAAGCGCCGCTTTGCGGCCGTCCACATTGTGAGCCACGATCATTTCGCGCATGGCAACGATGCGGTCAGTGTCAAAGAACATATGCTCAGTACGGCACAGCCCGATGC
>JBOHIT010000563.1:0-5736 GCA_050726155.1 Bradyrhizobium sp. | reverse complement strand
GGATTCATGTAGCTGCGTGCGCCGGTGCCGAGAAACACGACATGCTTCAGGCCCGTGCATTTCCAAGCGATATCGGTCGGCAGCGCGGTGTGATCGACGATCGCGATCTCGGCGCCATCGAGGATTGCCGGATATTGATCCGAGGTAATGTCGGGATCGCGGTGGACGCGAACCTTGGGATCCCCGGGCTTTTCCAGCCGCTCGAAGATTACGGCCAGCGATTCATTGGCATCGACAAAAACACCGCGCACGGCAGTCCCTCCGGTTTTGATTATTTTACGATGCGACGCCGGCAAGCGCCAGCACGGTATGCATCAGGACGTTGGCGCCGGCGGTGCAGTCGGCCTGCGTCGCGTCTTCCAGTTCGTTGTGGCTGATGCCGTCCTTGCAGGGTACGAACACCATCGCGGCCGGCATCACCGTGTTGAGGTTGCAGGCGTCGTGGCCGGCGCCGGACGTGATGCGGCGATGCGAATAGCCGAGTGCCGTGGCGGCGTTCTCGACGGCGTCGACCAGCTTGGGATCGAAATGGGTCGGCGGCTTGCGCCACACCAGGTCGAGCTTGACATCGACCTTGCGGCGGGCGGCGATCTCGCAAACCGCGGCGCGCAAATCCTTGTCGAGCGTGTCCATGATGGCGGCGTCGGCGCTACGGCAATCCACCGTGAAGGCGATTTCACCGGGAATGACGTTGCGGGAGGGATTGGCGATCACGGCCTCGCCGATGGTGCCGACCGCCTTGGGCCCGTGTTTTTTCGCGGTCGCTTCCATCGCCAGCACGATTTCCGACAATGTCGCCAGCGCATCGCGGCGCAGCGGCATCGGCGTCGAGCCGGCATGGCTTTCAAAGCCGGTGATTTTGCCGTCGTACCACAGCACGCCCTGGCCGGAATCGACCACGCCGATGGTCTTGTTCTCGGCCTCGAGGATCGGGCCCTGTTCGATGTGCAGTTCGACGAAGCTGGAGAATTTCTGCCGGCCGACCGGGCTCTCGCCGCGATAGCCGATGCTGTCCAGCGCCTCTGCCACCGTGACGCCTTCGGCGTCCTTCCGCGACAATATGTCGTCGGTGGTGAAATCCCCGACATAGGCGGCTGACGCCATCATCGCCGGCGCGAAGCGCGAGCCTTCCTCGTTGGTCCAGTTGCAAATGCAGATCGGCGTTTCGGTTTCGATCCCGGCATCGTTCAGCGTGCGCACCACTTCGAGTGCCGCGAGCGTGCCGAGCACGCCGTCGAACTTGCCGCCGGTCGGCTGGGTGTCGAGGTGGGAGCCGACGCCGATCGGGGCCTTCGACATGTCGCGCCCCCTGCGCAGGCCGAACATCGAGCCGAGCGTGTCGACATGAACTTCGAGCCCGGCGGTTTCGCAGGCCTTGCGGAACCAGTCGCGCACCTGCTTGTCCTCTGGTCCCAGCGTCAACCGCCGCACACCGCCCTTGGGCGTCGCGCCGAATTTGGCGGTTTCGTGAATGGTGTCCCACAGCCGCGCGGAATCGATTTGCAGATTGGATGCGTTTCTGGTCATTCGGCCGTTCCGGTCCTGGTTGATGCTCACCCGATCCGTTTCAATGACGCGCCTGCAGCGGCGCGTCAACAATGACGCCGCCCTGCGCGAGCGAAGCCGCGAGTTCGGCGACGCGTTCGACCGCGACCGTGTCGGGGGAGGTGAGCCAGCTCGCCGCAAACGTCAGCAGCGGTATTTGCAGATTGGTCGACAGCAATTGCAGCCGTCCGTCGGCGATCTGGTTTTCGACGATCGCAGTCGGAATCACGGCGATGCCGAGGCCCTCGATCGCCATGTGGATCACCGTGCCGAGCGAGGCGCTGGCGTGCAGCCGCATCGGCGGCAGATCGGGCCGGTTGAACAGCGAGCGCACGATTTCATATGGCGGCGTCTTGCGCGGGAAGGTGATGATCGGAAACTTCGCCAGATCGTGCACCGTCAGCCTGCCATTGCCAAGGCCGAGCGAAGGGCTGGCCAGAAAGCCGACCTGATAATCGCATAATACACGGTTGCTCACGGTCGGCGATGTCACGGGGCCCAGCATGAACGCGAGTTCGATTTCCTGCGCCAACAGCCGCGTTCGCAAATTCGAGGTGATGTCGACTTCGATCTCGAGCGTCAGGTTGGGATAGGTGTGATTGACGCTTTTGATCAATTGCGTCAGCCAGGTGTGAACGATGGTCTCGGCGACACCGAGCCGCAGCACGCCGCGCATCGCCGAGTGATCGCCGACCACGGCCAGCATTTCCGAGCGCAGCCCGATCAGCTTCTCGGCATACACCATCATTTGCCGGCCGCTCGGCGTCGGCAGCACCATGCGCCGGTCGCGCTGCAACAGCCGCACCCCCACCTCACGTTCGAGTTGGGCGATCCGCTGCGAGATTGCCGGCTGGGTGGTGTTGAGTTTATGGGCGGCGCCGCGGAAGCTGCCGAGCGTCACCACCCACATGAAGGTCTCAATTGCCTTGAAATCCGCCATGCACCCTCTATCCGCACGTTGATAATCTAGATTTATCAATGTTGATCAAAAAAGACGATTAGACATTATCATAGCCTTATGTCGGAGTAGATGTCGACCTAATTGGAGCTGTTGCAACGATGACCAGCTTGGCAAGAACGGACCGACCCGATTTCGATACGGCGAATTTATCGCCCAGCGTCGCTGCCCGGCACGCCTGCCGGAGCGGGATGGCCACCACCACCGCCGGGGTCGCCAACGGCTTCGTCCAGGGCAATCTCGTCATCCTGCCGGAGAAGCTTGCCGGGGCCTTTCACCGGTTCTGCCAGCTCAATCCCAAACCGTGTCCGATCATCGGCATGTCCGACGTCGGCAATCCCCGCATCCCCGCGCTCGGCCTCGACCTCGACATCCGCACCGACCTGCCGCGCTACCGCGTCTGGCGCGACGGCGAAGTGGTGGAAGAGCCGACCGACATCACGGCGCGCTGGCGCGACGATCTCGTCGCGTTCGTGATCGGGTGCTCCTATTCGTTTGAAGAGGCGTTGCTGGCGGACGGCCTGCCGATCCGCCACATCGAGCGCAAACTGCGCGTGCCGATGTACCGCACCAACATTGCTTGCGGCGAGGCGGGTCCGTTCGCGGGTCCGATGGTGGTGTCGATGCGTCCGTTCAAGCCGGCGGATGCGATCCGCGCGGTGCAGATCACGACACGCTTTCCTTCCGTGCATGGCGCGCCGGTTCATCTCGGTCATCCGCACTCGATCGGCATCGCCGACATCGACAAGCCTGACTACGGCGACGCGGTGCCGATCGGCGCGGACGAGATTCCGGTGTTCTGGGCGTGCGGAGTGACTCCGCAATCGGTGATCGCGGCCGCCAAGCTGCCGTTTGCGATCACGCATGCGCCCGGATTGATGCTGGTAACTGATCTGCAGAACAAGGCGCTTGCCGTGCTTTGATGCAATTCGTGCCACTCATTGAGGCTTTACCGTAACCGTCAATCGTTTCATCGATAACTGCGATCAACAGGGGATTTTGCCAATGACGATCACTCGGACGATCACTCGCCGCAATGTATTGCTTGGAGCCACCGCTGCCGCAACGCTGGCGCCGTTTATGGCCCGCGCGCAAACTTCCGAAGTGGTGATCGGCGTTCTCTATCCATTTTCCGGCGCCGCAGCACAACAGGGCGTCGATGCGCAGAAGGCCTATGAGGCCGCACTTGAAGTCATCAACAAGAACTACGATTTCGAACTGCCGATGGCCAAGGGCGAAGGTCTGTCCGGCCTTGGAGGCGCCAAGATTCGCCTGGTTTACGCCGACCATCAGGGCGACCCGCAGAAGGGCCGCGCCGAAGCCGAACGCCTGATCACCCAGGACAAGGTCTGCGCGATCGTCGGCACCTATCAGAGCGCGGTCGCCGTCACGGTCAGCCAGACCTGCGAACGCTACCAGATCCCGTTCCTGTCGGCCGACAACTCGTCGCCGAGCCTGCATACCCGCGGCCTGAAATACTTCTTCCGTGCCGCACCCCATGACGAAATGTTCTCGAAGGCGATGTTCGACTTCTTCGACGCCATGAAGAAGAAGGGCACCAAGATCGAGACGCTGGCGCTGTTCCACGAGGACACCATCTTCGGAACCGACTCCGCGAACGCGCAGACCAAGCTTGCCAAGGAGGCTGGCTACAAGATCGTCGCCGACATCAAGTACCGCGCCAACTCGCCGTCGCTGTCCGCCGAGGTTCAGCAGCTCAAATCGGCCAACGCCGACGTGCTGATGCCCTCGAGCTACACCACCGACGGCATCCTGCTGATCAAGACCATGGCCGAACTCGGCTACAAGCCGAACGCCATCGTGGCGCAGGCCGCGGGCTTTTCGGAGAAGGCGCTGTACGACGCGGTCGGCGACAAGCTCAACGGCGTGATCACCCGCGGCAGTTTCTCGCTCGATCTCGCGGCCAAGCGGCCGATGGTCGGCAAGATCAACGACATGTTCAAGGAAAAATCGGGCAAGGACCTGAACGACAACACCTCGCGCGAGTTCATCGCCCTGATCATCCTGGCGGACGCCATCAACCGCGCCAAGTCGACCGACGGCGAAAAGATCCGCGCCGCGCTGGCCGCGACCGACATCCCGGGCGAGCAGACCATCATGCCGTGGAAGCGCGTCAAGTTCGACGACATGGGTCAGAACAACGACGCCGATCCGGTGCTGCTGCAATATATCGGCGGCAAGTTCGTCACCGTCTCGCCGTCGCAGGCGGCTGTCGCCGAGGCTGTCTGGCCGATGAAGTAACGGACGGCTTTTGGGGGCGGGGGCCATGACAGCAGAGACCATTATCCAAAGTTTGGCGAGCGGCCTCCTGATGGGGCTGCTCTACGGGCTGATTGCGGTCGGCCTCGCGCTGATCTTCGGCCTGATGGACGTCGTGAATTTCGCCCATGGCGAATTCCTGATGATCGCGATGTACGCGACGTTCTTCCTGTTCGCGTTCTTCGCGATTGATCCGCTGCTGGCAGCGCCATTGGTTGCAGCCGCGTTGTTCGTCTTTGGCGCATTGGTCTATCTCTTGATTGTGCGCTTTGCGGTGCGGGCAAAAGCCAATGCCGGCATGGTGCAGATCTTCTCGACCTTCGGCCTGGCGATCGTGATGCGCGGCGTGGCGCAGTTCTTCTTCACGCCGGATTATCGCAGCGTCACCCATTCCTGGCTCGGCGGCAAAACCATCTCGATCGGTGGCATCTTCCTGCCGCAGCCGCAACTGATCGGCGCGGCGGTCGCGATGGCGGCGTTCGGTGGGCTTTATTTCTTCATCCACCGCACTGATTTCGGCCGCGCCCTGGAAGCCACCCGCGAGGACGCCGGCGCGGTGGCGCTGGTCGGCATCGACAAGAACCGCGTGTTCGCGCTGGGCTGGGGCCTCGGCGCGGCGCTGGTGGGGCTGGCCGGTGCGATCATGTCGATCTTCTTCTACATCTATCCCGATGTCGGCGCGTCGTTTGCGCTGATCGCCTATGTCACGGTGGCGCTCGGCGGCTTCGGCAGCGTGTTCGGCGCCTTTGCAGGCGGCATCATCGTCGGCCTGGTCGAGGCCTCGACCGCGCTGATGCTGCCGCCGTCGCTGAAATCGGTCGGCATCTACGCGGTCTATCTTCTGGTCGTGTTCGTGCGGCCGCGCGGCCTGTTCGGATCGATGTGATGGATACCGATTTCGCCAACCGCCGCCGCCGCGACCTGATCGTCGCTTTCTGCCTCGCCGCGATCGC
>JBOHIT010000562.1:0-15776 GCA_050726155.1 Bradyrhizobium sp. | reverse complement strand
GGGACCGGCGGCTCGTTTTATTTTTTGATTCCGCGGAGACGACGTGAATGGCTAAAGGTACGGTGAAGTGGTTCAACCCGACCAAGGGTTATGGATTCATCCAGCCCAGCAACGGTGGCAAGGACGTTTTCGTTCACATTTCGGCAGTTGAGAAAGCTGGGCTTTCGACGCTTAACGAAGGGCAGACCGTTGAATACGAAGAGATTGCCAATCGCGGCAAGACTTCGGCCGAAAACCTCAAGGTTTAGCGCTACCGCGCGATCGGCAACGGCGTGCTCTCGGAAGCAATCCGGGAGCCAGGCTTGAAAAAAACTCTCAAAAAACTGTGAGCGTTCGGCGGAGCGAGCACCGTAGTTGCTCGTACCCTTTCCAGGCCGACCGGCCGCTCAATCTTCCTTCACCCATTTTTCGACCGGCATGACATCCGGCGGCTGCAGATAGCCCCGCGGCCAGAGATCGACGACCCATTCCGCCCTGGTAGCGCGATCGACCAGCACCGCGGTGTTGTGCGGCGTCTGCAGCACCAGCGTATTGCCGCGATAGCGGGGATCGCCGACCACATGATGCTTCAACAGTCCCCACTCCTGCAGCACCAGTAACAGGCTGGTGGTGTTGCGGGTGGTGTCCCAGCAATCGTAATTGTGCTTGTCGTCGAAGTAGCGGAAATCCGCCTTCGCCACCCGCTTGTTGGTGCCGAGGATCGGCCCCATGCGGCGGTCGAACCATACCACGGCCTTCTGCGCCGCCGCGCGCTCGGCCGCGGCCGACGCCCGTCCCGCAGCCATGATCTGCGTCAGCGCGTTGCGGTCTCCCGCTGTGAAATCGAGGATCTCGCGGCGGCGACAGACGAAGCCGTAGCAGACCGTCATCGATTTCGCCGAAGGCGGATAGATCGAAACCGACGTGTAAAGTGCAGCAACCGCCGAGCTCATTTCGGCCGCTTGCGAAGGTACGCCAGACAACGCCGCGCCGACAACGCCAAGCGCGCCCGCAAGCCTGGCGAGCGCCTGCATTCCGCATATCGGTCGAACGGCGTGTCTCATGGTTCCCTGCAATCCAGATGACGGCGCGACCCGAGAGTTAGCGCGTGGCTTTAACGCTGCCAAGTTGCAAGACGGCCACCCGTGGAACAGCGCACTTCTATTTTCTGGCGTCGTGCTTTTCCATTATGCCGGCGCTAGAGCCTTTTCCGTTCCGATGGAATCGGAACGGGGCTCTAGATTCTTGAGTTGACGCGTTTTCTTGACGCGAACCGGTGTCCACTTCGCTGGAAAACGCTCTACCCGACCGGCAGCGGCGCGTCGCGCTTGACCTCTTCCATGACTGCGTAGGTCCGGGTCTCGCGCACCCCCGGCAGCGCCAGCAGCGTTTCGCCGAGGAATCGCCGGTAGGCCGTCATGTCGGCAAGGCGGGCCTTCACCAGATAGTCGAAGCCGCCCGCCACCATGTGGCACTCCAGTACTTCGGGTGCGCTCTGCACCGCCTTCGCGAAGCGCTCGAAGACGTCGGGTGTGGTCTTGTCGAGCATCACTTCGACGAACACCAGCAGGCCCAGCCCGAGCCGGTGCGGGTTCAGGCGGGCGCCATAGCCCTCGACAAAGCCATCGCGCTGCAGCCGCTTCAACCGCTCGCCAACCGAGGTCGGCGACAGCCCGATCCGTTCGGCCAGTTCGACATTGGCAATACGGCCATCTCCCTGGAGAATGGAGAGGATTTTGCGGTCTATTTTGTCAATTTCAGTCATTTATCTGGATAATTGGATGATATTCCAAATTTTGTAAGGCAAATGTTCGAATTTGTCTATCGAACTACGGTCGGAGCGGCAGTAAATTGGGTGAGTCCCTGGGAATCGCCATGCCGGATCATCGCCCCTCTCTGCCGCCCTTCAGCGCGCCCTACGCGCCGGATGACCGCGCGATAGCCGCCCGGCTGCTTGCGGCCGCACGGCTGAGCAAGGCGCGCAAGGATCGCATCGACCGCACGGCGACGCACCTGATCGAGGCGATCCGAGCCAATGACGATCCGCTTGGCGGCGTCGAGGACATGCTGCGCGAATTCGCCTTATCGACCAGGGAAGGCCTCGCGCTGATGGTGCTCGCGGAAGCGCTGCTGCGCGTGCCGGACGCGCGCACCGCCGACCAGTTCATCGAGGACAAGCTCGGCCAGGGCGACTTCGTGCACCATGAGACTAAATCCAGCGCCTTCCTGGTCAACGCCTCGGCGTGGGCGCTCGGCATGTCGGCGCGCGTGATCCAGCCCGGTGAGACCCCGCAAGGCACGATCGGTCGGCTGACCAAGCGGCTGGGTGCGCCGGCGGTACGCGCCGCGACGCGCCAGGCGATGCGGCTGATGGGCAATCATTTCGTGCTCGGTGAAACCATCGAGGCCGCCCTGGCGCGGGCTGAAGCGCACGCATCGCGTCACCAGCGCTATTCCTTCGACATGCTCGGCGAAGGCGCCCGCACGGCAGGCGACGCCGCGCGCTATTTCGATTCCTACGCGCGCGCGATCGACGCCATCGGCCGCGCAGCCGATGAGCGTCCCCTGCCCGAGCGGCCCGGCATCTCCGTCAAGCTCAGTGCGCTGCATCCGCGCTTCGAGGCGGTGAGCGCTTCGCGGGTGATGACCGAACTGGTGCCGCGCCTGATCGATCTGGCGCGGCAGGCCAAAAGTTACGACCTGAATTTCACCGTCGATGCCGAGGAAGCCGACCGGCTGGAATTGTCGCTCGACGTGATCGCAGCGGCCTTGGCCGATCCGTCGCTGGCAGGCTGGGACGGGTTTGGCCTCGCGATCCAGGCCTATCAGAAGCGTGCCCGTGAGGTGATCGAGCATGTCGATGGCCTCGCGCGCGGCTTCAACCGCCGCATGATGGTGCGGCTGGTCAAGGGCGCCTATTGGGACACCGAGATCAAGCGCGCGCAGGAGCGTGGCCTCGACGGCTATCCCGTGTTCACGCGCAAGGCGATGACGGATTTGAACTACGTCGCCTGCGCACAGCAATTGCTGGGCTTGCGGCCGCGGATCTTTCCGCAATTTGCCACCCACAACGCGCTGACGGTCGCGACCCTGCTTGAACTGGCTGACGGCGAAAGCGGGTTCGAGTTCCAGCGCCTGCATGGCATGGGCGAGGCCCTCTATGCCCAACTCGGCGAAGATCATCCTGATATCGCCTGCCGCACCTACGCGCCGGTCGGTAGCCACCGCGACTTGCTGGCCTATTTGGTGCGGCGGCTGCTCGAGAACGGCGCCAACTCGTCCTTTGTCGCACTCGCCGCCGATGAGACCGTGCCGGTGGCCGCGTTGCTCAAGCGCCCGGCGGAAATCATCGGCGACGCCGACCAGGCTGTTCATCCGAACATCCCGTTGCCGCGCGACCTGTTTTCGCCGCAGCGGACGAATTCGCGCGGGCTGGAATTCGGCGAACGGGCGGCGTTGAATCGACTTGTCACTGACGTCGCCGCGACGACACTGCCTCCGGTTGCCAACGTCACTGATGCAACGCCGGGAGAAGCCAACGCAGCGATCTCGGCCGCGCGCGACGGCTTCAAAACCTGGAGCCGAACGCCGGCCACCACACGCGCGAATGTCCTGGAGACGGCGGCCGACCTGCTGGAGCAGCGCGCGGCGCATTTCGTCGCGCTGTTGCAACGCGAGGGCGGCAAGACCCTGGATGACGCGCTATCGGAAGTCCGTGAAGCGATCGATTTCTGCCGCTATTACGCCGCGCAGGGCCGCGAACAGTTCGGCGACGGCAAGGCCATGCCGGGGCAAACCGGCGAAAGCAATGTGCTTGGCCTGCGCGGCCGCGGCGTCTTCGTCGCGATCTCGCCGTGGAATTTTCCGCTGGCGATTTTTCTGGGCCAGGTCACGGCGGCACTGATGGCAGGCAATGCCGTGGTCGCGAAACCCGCCGAACAGACGCCGTTGATCGCGGCCGAGGCGGTGCGGCTGTTGCATGAGGCCGGCGTGCCGGCCACCGCGCTGCATCAGGTGCAGGGCGACGGCCGGATCGGTGCCGCGCTGGTGGCGCATGCCGATATCGCGGGCGTGGTGTTCACCGGCTCGACCGAAGTGGCGCGCATCATCAACCGGACGCTCGCCGCCAAGGACGGCCCGATCGTGCCGCTGATCGCGGAGACCGGCGGCATCAATGCCATGATCGCCGACGCCACCGCGCTGCCCGAACAGATCGCCGACGACGTCGTCACCTCCGCATTCCGTTCGGCCGGCCAGCGCTGTTCGGCGCTGCGGCTGTTGTTCCTCCAGGACGATGTCGCCGACCGCATGATCGAGATGATCGTGGGCGCCGCGCGCGAACTGAAACTCGGCGATCCCTCTGATCCCGGCACCCATATCGGCCCGGTGATCGATGCCGAGGCCAAGGCGCGGCTGGATACGCATATCGCGCGCATGAAGGCGGAAGCGCGGGTGCACTTTGCCGGCGCCGCGCCCGCGGGCAATTTCGTCGCACCGCATATTTTCGAACTGACCGACGCCGGGCAACTGACGGAAGAGGTATTCGGCCCGGTGCTGCATGTGGTGCGCTACCGCGCCGACCGGCTCGCCGCCGTGCTGCAATCGATCGCGCGCACCGGCTACGGGCTGACGCTCGGCATTCACTCCCGAATCGACGATACCGTTGACGACATCATCGATGCCGTTCAGGTCGGCAACATCTATGTCAACCGCAACATGATCGGCGCGGTCGTCGGCGTACAGCCCTTCGGCGGCCACGGCCTTTCCGGCACCGGCCCCAAGGCCGGCGGTCCGCATTACCTGGCGCGGTTCGCCACCGAACAGACGGTGACCGTCAATACCGCCGCCGCCGGCGGTAATGCAGCCCTGCTCTCGGGCGGGGAGTAGTTGCATCATCAGCCCAAGATGGGCCAAATGGCGCTCGAATATTTCCAGGCGGAACAAAACCAACAAGCGTCACGGGAGCGGCAACGACATGGAAAAAGGCATTTTTGACGGCCTCAAGGTTCTGGACTGCGCGAGTTTCATCGCAGCGCCTGCGGCCGCCACCGTGCTGTCGGATTTCGGCGCCGACGTGATCAAGATCGAACCACCCGGCACCGGCGATCCCTACCGCAATCTGCCGAATTTGCCGGGCTATCCCCACAGCGAGCATAATTTCGCGTGGCTGCTGGAAGCCCGCAACAAGCGTAGCCTCGCGCTCGATCTCTCGAAACCCGAGGGCCAGGCTGTACTCTATCGCCTCATCGCCGAAGTTGACGTCTTCATCACCAACATGCCGCCGCCGGTGCGTACCAAGCTCGGCATCACGTGGGACCATCTGGCGCATCTCAACGACCGCCTGATCTATGCCTCCTTCACCGGCTACGGCGAAAAGGGCGAGGAGGCCAACAAGCCCGGCTTCGACAGCAACGCCTATTGGGCGCGCTCGGGCCTGATGGACCTGGTCCGCGCCGACGAGAACACCACGCCGGCGCGATCGATCGCCGGCATGGGCGATCACCCCTGCGCGATGGCGTTTTACGGCGCGATCGTGACCGCATTGTTCAAGCGGGAAAAGACCGGCAAGGGCTCCCATGTCAGCTCGAACCTGATGGCCAACGGCGTCTGGGCCGCTTCGGTGCTGGCGCAGGCCAAACTGGTCGGCGCCAAGTTCGGCGAGCGGCGTCCGCGCGAGCGCGCACTGAACGCGGTCACCAATCATTACCAGTGCCAGGACGGCCGCTGGCTGATCCTGTCGCTGCTGAACGAGGACCGGCAATGGCCGACGCTGGCGCGCTGCCTCGGCCGCGAGGATCTTGTTGCCGACCCCAGGTTCGCCACCAAACCGGATCGTCACGCGCGCTCGCTGGAATTGATCAAGATCTTTGACGAGACCTTCGCCACCAGGCCACTTGCCGAATGGCGCAAGATTCTCGACGGCAACGGGCTGGTGTTCGGCGTCGTCGGCATCCTCGACGACATTCCGGGCGACCAGCAGATGATCGACAATGAAGTGCTGGTGCCGTTCGAGAACGACACCATGATGACCATCAGCAGCCCGATCTGGGTCGACGGAGCCAAAAAGGTCCAGCCGCGCAAACCGCCCGGCATCGGCGAACACTCGGACGAGATCCTGCGCAACGCCGGCTATGACGAAGCCGCGATCAAGAAGCTGCGCGCGTCCGGCGCGGTGGCGTAAGCCTGAGGCAGGATCGCGAATGCCCACCTACCGCCTGCACTACTTCCCGGAGTCCGGAAACAGCTACAAGCTGGCGCTGATGCTGACCCTGTGCGGCCAGACGTTTGAGCCGGTCTGGACCGATTTCGGCGGTGGTATTACGCGGTCAGCGGAATGGCGGCGAACCGTCAATGAGATGGGCGAAATCCCGGTGCTGGAAGAGGACGGCGTCCGCCTCACCCAGACCGCACCGATCCTGCTCAAACTCGCGCGGCAGTTCGGAAAATTCGGCGGCGAAACCGAGCAGGAGCAGTTCGAACTGTTGCGTTGGCTGTTCTGGGACAACCACAAGCTCACCGGCTATATGGCGTCGTATCGTTTCATGCGGACGTTCATCCCGTCAGGCGATCCCGCGGTGCTGAAATATCATCGCAAGCGGCTCGACGATTTCCTCGGAATCCTGGAAGCGCATCTGCAGAAACATGCGTTTGCGATCGGCGTGCGACCGACGGTGGCCGATATTTCCATGATGGCCTATCTGCACTATCCCTCCGACGAGACCGGCTATGATTTCGCGGTGAGCCATCCCGCGATCGGCGCCTGGCTCGGCCGCATGGCAGCCCTGCCCGGCTGGCAGTCGGCCTACGATCTGCTGCCCGGCAAGCGCCTGACGCATTACGCGAAGTAGCACTTCTTGACGCGTTTTCTTGACGCGAACCGGTATCCACTTCGCTTGAAAACGCTATGCTTCAGCGCTTGAACCAGGCCCATACGAGGCCAAAGACGATCACGCCGATAACGACCGTGACGGCGATCGCCCAGCTGCTGACGCGAACATTGCTGACCATCTCGCGTTTGGCTTCGTTCTCGGCGATCTCGCGATTCCGCTGTTTGTTCTCCTGGTCGGAAGAGCTCATCGCCGGACCCCGCTCAATTGGTTGCTGCCGCTACCCTGGCATCAAACGATGACGGCGCGTCGGCGCCACCATCGAGAGGTTTCGAGCCTAGCGCGGAATCGATCGCAGCGGCAGGGGCATCTCACCCGCGCAGCGCTTCCTTCGAATAGCCTGCGATCTGCTTGTAGCCTTCGGACAGGCCGACAAGTTCCTCGCGGCTGATGACGTCCTCGATCGCGCTGAACGGCCGGTCGCCGGTGCGCTGAAACACCTCGCGCAGGATCGCATCCGGCGGGTTGGTGCGGTTGGTAAGCACGATGCGCGTGGTCGCCTCCAGGCGCTGCTGTTCATACGCCGCGAGCGCGGCGACCGGATTGGCGTTGCCGATGAGTGCCGCCGTCAGCGCGCGCGCATCGAGGATGGCCTGGCCGGCGCCGTTGGAGCCGCGCGGCACCATCGGATGCGCGGCGTCGCCGAGCAACGTCACCCGGCCGAAACTCCAGCGCGACAGCGGGTCCTGATCGACCATCGGGAATTCCAGCACGCTATCGGCGGCACGAATGAAGGCGGGCACGTCGAGCCATTCGAATTGCCAGTCGGCGAACGCGCCTATGAAATCGTCGAGCGCGCCAGCGCGGTTCCAGTCGCGCTTGCGGTAATCAGGCGTTTCGAGTTCGGCGACCCAGTTGACGAGTTGCAACCCGTCCGCATCCGCCGGGCGGATCGGATAGATCACCATCTTGCCATGCGCCAGCCAGCCGGCGCGCACCATGCTGGCGCCTGACAGCATCGGCTTCCAGCGCGTCACGCCGCGCCACATGTTGACGCCGGAGTAACGCGGCTCGCCCTCATCGGGAAAGAACTGCTTGCGGATGACTGAATTGATGCCGTCGCAGGCGATGGCCACGCCGCCGCGCACGGTCGAACGGCCGGTCGCCCCGTCGGAAAACGTCACGGAGACGCCAGTCTCATCCTGCTCGACGCCGAGGCAGTGACGGTTGGTGAGCAACCGGTCGCCGCCCGCGCGCGCGACGAAGGCGTCGAGCAGCACCCGCTGCAGATCGCCGCGATGGATCGAGAATTGCGGATTGTCGTAGCCCGCTGCACGGCCGAGCGGCTCCTGATAGATCAACTGGCCAAAGCGATTGAAGAAGGTTGCATCCGTGGTCGCAACCGCGACTGTTGCAAGCGCCTGTTCGAGGCCGAGTGCCGCAAGTTCCTTGGTGGCATGCGGAAGCAAATTGATGCCGACGCCAACCGCCTTGATTTCAGCGGCTGACTCAAAAATGCGGCAGGGAATTCCGGCTTCGTGCAACGCAAGCCCAAGCGTCAGCCCGCCGATCCCGGCGCCGACGATAATGACTTCCTCCATGTTCCCTTCCCGTCAATAATTGCAGGGATGAAACATGAATAGTAAGCCTACTGTCAATCTCGCGACCCCAGAGAAAGGCGCTTTTTCTAGCGGCTTTTCACGAAGCACATGCCCATGCGCGAGGTTTTGCCGGCCACCTGACAGGCCAGCCCCTCGGCGCAGGTCCAGGCGCGAAAACTCGCATCGTTGCCGGCAGCTGGCTTCCCTGGCGCATAGCAATGCGCGCCCCAGCCGTCATTATATTCGGTTCCCGCCAGTTCCGAGCTGCCGCGCAGTTGCGGACGGCTGGCAAAGCCCCGCGAATAGTCCGGCTTCCTGCCATCTCGCAACGCGATCAGGATATCGCGGCGGCGGACCTGGTCGCCGAAGAAATGCGGCGAGGCCGGCACGACGGTTGAATTGGACGGATTTGGCGTCATCCAGTCAACGCCCGGAAAATGAAAGCCGCCGATGCCGCGCGTCTGGTGGCAGCCCGCGCAGGTCGCATCATTCAACCGCCGCTCAAAGCCGCCGACCGAGCGGATGTTTTGCAGCTTGATACCATCAGCCGTGGCCTTCTTCAGCGCGGCGACGATGTCGGCTTCGCCAAACACCGGATTCGCACCCTCACCTTGCATCAGGCCGAATTCCGGGAGCAGGTCGGAGGCGTCAAATCCGACCGGCGTTGCGGCGATCGCACCCTTGGCGAGAAATTTTTCCGGGATCAGCACCGTACCGGAATCGAACTCAGCCAGATGTTTGGGCTCGAGCAGCCACGACTTGAATTCGCGCTTGAGGCCGTCATCGGCCAGAATGCGATCGCGGTCGATCTGGTTTTCCATCGGCGCTTCCAGGAAATGGCGAGCCTGTGCGTCGTAACGAAACACCTTCAACAAATAATCGGTACGGAAATCGCGCGCCGCCGATTTCGGTGCATGCGCGATCTGAAGATTGGTCTCGATGCGGTCGATGTTTTCATAGCCCAACAGATCGAGCGGACCTTGTTCGCCCTGCAGTTTCACCGCAAGCGGTGCGCCGCTCAGCGGCCATTCGCCCGCGGCAAGCCAGCGCCTGGCGATCTCGGCACAGTTGATGGCTTTGCCGTTGCGATCGATCCCATGGCCGCCCTTCGCCTTCAGCACGAGATTGAGCGTCATCGGCAGGCGGGCCACCGCCGCCTTGCCGCCGCTCCCTGACGTCCGCGTCAGCCGGTAGATCAGCCGGATCTCGCCGCAACTGGCCTGATCGACATAGGCGCGGTCCATGCGGTTGACGATGCCCGCCAGCACGAAGCGGGTGTCGGCAGCATTGAGCTCGGCCCGGTCGAACAGCTGGAAATCGAAGCCCGCGCCGACGCCAATCGTCTCGTTCGGCAGGCTGCTCTTGTGTCGCGCAATATAGCGATCGAACTCGGCGTCAATCGCCTGACGGACTGGAACCATCGACGACAGCGCGAACAATTGTCCGCTGGTAAGCGGGATGGTCGCGGATCGCTCCGGCCATAGCAGGCGGCCGATGGCAAACCGGCCGTCGTCGAGTTCGCGCAAGCCCGGGGGATCAATGATCGCCGCGCCGCGCTCCAGCGCCGCTTCGGGCGCGGCGCGCGTCGGTAATGCGCCGCATATCGGGGCGAGTATCAGAACAAACAATCGCAGCGCGGGGCTCATGCCCCCACTAACACCGCACGAAGTGGCCTATTCAAGAAAAAAGGCGCCTCACGTCACGGTGAAGCGCCCTCGTCTTTTGGACCTTGCGAAAATCAGCGGGCGACGATCAGGCCCTTGCTGGTCACGACCACCCATTTGCCGTCCTGCTTGCGGATGGCGTCGACACGGCCGAGGCCCGGGACGGGATCGCCGGCATAGACTTCGAACATGCCCTGGCGGCCTTGGATCAGCGCACTGCCGTTCTCGACGTCACGCAGCACCCAGCCTTCGACCGTCGGCAACCGCGCAATTTCGGGCTTCGGCGCAGGCAGCGGAACGGCTGCGGCAGCGACCGGGGCCGGAGCCGCGATCGAGCCGGTGACATCGCGGTTTGCTGCGGGCGCAGCGGCTACCGGGGCGGGCGCTGGTTGCGTGCGGAGTTTTTCGACGGCTTCGCTAAGCTTGGCGGCAGGTTCGGCCTGCGCCTTCTCGACCTTGTCGAGGCGATCGCTGGTCTTGTTGAACTGGCTCACCCCGGTTTTGGAGGTGTGCTCGACGCTGGCCTTCAGCGCAACGATGTCGGCATCGATCCGCGCCACGGAGGCTTCGAGCATCAGATTGTTCGAGGCGGCACCGCCACCCAGGAAATGTCCGAGACCGGCTGTCGCCAGCGCGCCACCCATCGCACCGGCAACTGTCGCCAGCGCCACGACGGCGGCCATCGCCGACATCCGCCGCTTGCCGGACGACGCTTCGCTTGGCGCCGCTTCCGGCTCCGCAGCCGCCTCGTCCCCGGTCCAGGCGCGCTCGCCGGGCGACATGATCAGCAATTTGCCGGGAATGTGCGGCGGGTCCACTTTGGCGGCTTCAGCTTTGACCGCCTCAACCTTGGGAGCTTCGGCCTGGGGAGCCTCGGCCTTGATTGCTTCCACCTTGGGCGCATCCGCCTTCGAGGTCGCTTCCTGATCCGGCGCCAGCATCGGCGAATCGACCAGGGATGGCGCCGCCGCCATCAACTGCTCACTGGCCGCCGACATGTCGGGAGCGGCCGGCCCGGTGCCGACGGTACCGGTTTCACCTTTGGTGGGCTCGGACTGCTGTTCGCTCACGTTGAACTCTCCAGAATGGGTTGACCTTTTGGTAACTTTTATTGCTTGCGAAATCGTTACCGGGTGGGGACTTACCGAAATTTTAGGAACTCATCCGGGCCGGTTTGAGGCCGCACCGCGGCCGCCGCGCGGCCGGGAATTCCGTTTTTCGTTCATATTGCCCCGCGGCAATCCCCGGCAGCTCGGTTTGCGCCCGTTCATTTCCCGACTAACATGGGGCCCAACCAGCCAGAAGGCAGGGAGCGCGCCATGACCATCGAAAAATGCATCAAGGAATTTGGCGTAGATGACGTCATTTTTGAGGAAGGCTCGACCGGCCGCGAACTGTTCGTGGTGCTCGACGGCCAGGTCGAAATCGCCAAGATGAGCGGCGCCAGCAAGACCGTCATCGTCACCCTCGGCAAGGGCGAGTTCTTCGGAGAGATGGCCGTGATCGACGGCTCATCCCGCTCGGCGACGGCGATATCGGCCGCACCGCACACCCGCGTGATGCGGATCAATCACGCCCGCTTCGTCTATCTGGTCAGCCAGCAGCCGGCGTTTGCGCTGATGATCATGGACGCGCTCAGCAAGCGTCTGCGCGCGGCGAACGCCGTCACCTTTCGCGCCGTGGCCAATTCATGAGCGAGCGCCGGCCGAGCCCGTTCAAGACCCTGCTCGACAGCGATGTCTGCACGCTGATCGAGGCGGCCGAGGGCGTCTACCAGATCCGCTTCAAGAACCGCGCGGCTAACGCCTATCTGGTGCGCGGCAGCTCGCGGACCATCATGATCGATGTCGGCCTGTCGTCGAACTATCCGCATCTGCTGACTTGCCTGCAGCATGTCGGGTGCCCGCCCGACAAGATCGACATGGTGGTGCTGAGCCACGAGCATCTCGATCACATCGGCGCGGCCTATCATTTCGCCGGCCGCAGCTTCATCGCCGCGCATCGGCTGGCCGCCAACAAGATCATGCTGCGCGACGATTTCTCGATGCTGCGCAAGATGTTCAACGAACCGAACGTTCCGATCAATGTCGATATCTGGCTGGAGGAAGGCAACCTGCTCGACCTCGGCAATTTCCGCCTCAACGTGATGTACACGCCCGGCCATACCTCGGCCTGCATCACGCTGTTCGATCAGGACAAGGGCCTGCTGTTCGCTTCCGACACGCTGATGCCCGGCGGCGTGATGGGCGGCGTGTTCGGCTCCGGCAGCATCGCCGACTATATCCAGTCGCTGGAGCGGCTGAAGGGCTTGAACTCCAAAATCCTGCTGTCCGGCCACGGACGCCTGTCCGACACGCCGCAGGACGACGTACGGGTCGCCATTCAACGTTCGCATACGCTGCTGTCGGACACCGCGCAATTATTCGATGCGCTGGACGCGCGATCGAATTTCGAGCCGATCATGCAATCGGTGCGCGACCTCAACAAGCTCGATGACGGTTAGGCCGTTAGCGCCGGAGGCGAAATTTCGGCAGCCGGAAATCTTACCCACATACGAGGACCCGACGTGATTCAAGGTCACGCTAGACCGCATGCCGCTGTGATCCAGCCATTTGACAAAGCTTCTGGCGGCCTGTTCAACAACAGCAACAATGACACCTCGAAGAGGCGCAGGGGGAGAGAGCACAATGAAACTTTACGACTCGGTCGGGCCGAACCCGCGCATTGTCCGCATGTTCATAGCGGAAAAGAGCATCGAGATGCCCAAGCAGACCGTCGATCTGCGCAAGGGCGAGAACCGCGAGGCCGAGCATTTGAAGCGCAATCCGCACGGCCAGATGCCGGCGCTTGAGCTCGACAATGGTAGCTATCTCTCTGAGGTACTTCCGATCTGCGAATATCTCGAAGAGAAGCACCCCTCACCGGCCATGATCGGAACGACGGCGGAAGAGCGCGCCGAATGCCGGATGTGGGCGCGCCGTGTCGACCTCAATATCTGCGAACATCTCGCCAATGGCTTTCGCTTTGGCGAGGGCCTGAAATTTTTCGAAAAGCGCATTCTCTGCGTGCCTGAAGCCTCGCCCGGCCTGAAAATGATCGCAGCCAACCGGCTGCAATGGCTCGATGGGCAAATTGCGGGCAAGGAATATCTCTGCGGCAACCGCTTCACGATGGCCGATATCCTGCTTTATTGCTGGCTCGATTTCGGCGGCACGGTCGGCCAGCCGCTGGACCAGGGCAACAAGAACATCGCGGCATGGATGGCGCGGATTGCGGAACGGCCGTCGACGAAGGCCTGACCGTCATTGCCCGCAAGTGCGAAGGGTTTGCGCAAGGAACGCCAGCGACGAAGCAATCCATACTTGCAGTTGGCCATGGATTGGTCGCTTCGCTCACAATGACGAGCTGCGGCCGGATTAGATCACCACCGGTGCATCCGGTAGTTCGTTGCGGCCGGCGCCCGTCGCTGGAAAATGCGCCGCCAGTTGCCGCGACACGGCCTCGATCCCCTTGATCACGCCGCGCTCGAACTGACCCGCTCGAAACTCCGTCTCCATCGCGACGCAGATTTTTTCCCAGCCGGCAGTGCCGACGTGGGCGTCGATGCCGCGGTCGGCGACGATTTCGACGTCGCGATCGGCCAGCAGCAAATAGATCAGCACGCCGTTGTTATGGGCGGTGTCCCAGATCCGCAGCTGCGAGAAAATATCCAGCGCACGCTCCCGCGCCGGCTGATTGCGAAACAGCGGCGCGCCGTCGAGCGCGCCTTCCACGACGAAACGGACCTGGCCGGAATGGGTGGCCTCCCCCGCCTTGATCGCCTGCTCGATCGCAGCCAGTACCCTTGGCGGAAAGTCGCGTCGCTCCCGCCAGCGGTAGTGGAGCAGATGTCTGCCGATGCGCTTGATGCCCATATCTACCAGCTCCCCGACGCGCCGCCGCCGCCGAAACTGCCGCCCCCGCCGCCGCTCGAACTACTGCTGCTCGAACCGCCCCCGGACCACGAGCCGCCGCTGCTGCCGCCGGACCAGCCACCCCCGCTGCCGCGGCCTCCCGGGGCAGACGACGTGACCGCGTCATTGAACAATACGAAGACGAATGCGATCGCGCCCGCAACCATGGCGGCCACCAGGGAGCCGAACAGGAACCAGGCGACCAGCGTCACCACGCCGCCGCTGACGGCCGAGCCGACCAGCCGACCCAGCATGCTCCGCATCAGGCCGCCGAACAGGAATACCGGGATCAGGAGGAACGGGTTGAACATGTCGGAGACGTCGAACAGGCCCGTATGCTGCCAATGCGGCGGCTCCGGCGCCGGCAGTTTCTCGCCATCGATGACCCGGATCATCCTGTTGACGCCGGCGGTAACGCCGCCGGCAAAATCGCCGGATTTGAATTTCGGCGTGATCTCCTCGTCGATGATGCGCTTGGTGGTGACGTCGGTCAGCGCGCCTTCAAGCCCGTAGCCGACCTCGATGCGCAAGTGGCGGTCGTTTTTGGCGATGACGAGCACGGCGCCGTCATCGATCTTCTTGCGGCCGATCTTCCAGCCTTCCGCTACCCGCAGCGAGAATTGCTCAATCGCCTCGCCATCCGTCGTCGGCACGATCAGCACTGCGATCTGGCTACCCTTCCGCGCCTCGAAATTCCGGATGGTCTGGTTGAGCGAGGCGACGTCGCCGCTGCTGAGCGTCCCGGTTTGGTCGACCACGCGCCCGACCAGCGGCGGCACCGCCACGACCGCGAGGGCGACGGAAGCCCAGCACAGCAGCAGCGCAAGCAGGGAGGCCCTTGCAGCGTTCATCGCGATATGTCTGGTCCGCTACTTTGCGGGCGCGGCCGGTGTCGGATTGAAATCCACCTTCGGCGCCTTGGAAATCTCCTTCTCGTTTTCGACCGAGAAGTTCGGCTTTTCCTTGTATCCGAACATCATGGCCGTCAGATTATTCGGAAAGGTGCGGATGCCGACATTATAATCCTGCACGGTCTTGATGTAGCGGTTGCGCGCCACGGTGATGCGGTTCTCGGTGCCTTCGAGTTGCGCCATCAGATCCTTGAACAGCGCGTCCGATTTCAGCTGAGGGTAGTTCTCGGTCACGACCAGCAATCGCGACAGCGCGCTGGAGAGTTCACCCTGGGCAGCCGTGAATTTCTGGAACGCGGCGGGATCGTTCAGCACCTCCGGCGTCGCCTGGATGCTGCCGACCTTGGCGCGGGCATTGGTGACGCCGAGCAGCACGTCCTTTTCCTGCTGCGCAAAGCCCTTCACCGAATTGACGAGGTTGGGAACGAGGTCAGCACGCCGCTGGTACTGGTTCACCACCTCCGACCAACCTGCCTTGACCTGTTCGTCATTGGTCTGGATCGCGTTGTAGCCGCAATTGGTCAGGCTCAGCATCGCCAGCGCCGCCAGCACATTCCAAAATCTGCGCATCATGTTCTCCCGGTCTAATTTCGCGGCACGGTATCAGAATGATTGCGCCGGGTAAGCCCGTGAATGCCGGCTTCCGCCCTATTTTGCGGTCCGGGTCACTTTCGCGGTGGATGGCTATTGCCTAACATTCGCTGAAATAGTCACATGGCCACACAATAATAAAGGGAGGGCCCATGACCGCGTTCGAAACCATCGTCGTGGAGCGGCCGGAACCGCGCATCGCGCGGATCGTGATGAACCGGCCGGAGGCGCGCAACGCGCAGAACCTGCA
>JBOHIT010000561.1:0-3604 GCA_050726155.1 Bradyrhizobium sp. | reverse complement strand
TGCCAAGACACTCGGGGTGACCGAGCCCGCTCTGTATTATTACGTCAAGAACAAGCAGGAAATTCTGTTCGAGTGCCACATGCTTTCGCAGGATCTCGGCGATCGTGCGTTCGAACACGCCTACAAGACCGGCAAGACCGGTCGCGAAATCCTGCTGTCGTTTGCCAACAAATTCATCGAGTCACACAACAGCGAGATCGGCGATTGCGCGGTACTGGTCGAATTCCAGGCACTTGATCCCGCCAACCGCAAGATCGTCGCCGCGCGCCGCGACAAGGCGCAGCATCAGATGCAGGCCATTATCGAGAAAGGCATGGCCGACGGCAGTATCAGGCAGGTCGATCCCAAGCTAACCGTGTTTTTCTTCATGGGCGCGGTCAACTGGATGGCGCGTTGGTTCGATCAGGACGGACCGAAAAGCGGCGCGGAAATCGCGCGGGTCTTTACTGACCTTCTCGACCACGCCGTCTCGCCATAGGCGCGATCACTGAGAGTCTATCGGTCATACCGGCATGCGGAGCGGACGCGAAGCGTCCGGCGCGCTATTGGCTGCCGACGGAAGCGAACCTGCGCGCGGCCCGTGTCTGGCTCGCCGCGCGCGCCACATCGTAATCCTCCGTCATGCGGTCGATCACGCCCGCCGCCGGCTCGACACGCTCGACGTCGCCGACGCCCTGCCCCGCGCTCCAGATATCGCGCCATGCCCTTAGCGTCTCGATCTCCTTGAGGAGATCGAAACCGTCATGCTTCGCCCCCGGCCTGAAGCCGCTGCGTTCGAGGCTTTTGCGGAGCATGTTGGCGGGGATGCCAGTGACTTCGGCCGTCAGCTGAATGTCATCCGCGTTGCTGTCGATCAGCATCTGCCGGTATTCATCGGCCGCCATACTCTCCGTCGCCGCGATAAAGGGCGTACCAACATAGGCGAAGTCGGCACCGAGTTCTTCCGCAACATGGATCAGGCGGCCGTTCGAGATCGCGCCGGCGAGGACGAGGGGCCCGGCGAAGAATTTGCGAACGGCGGTGACGAACGCGAAGGGGTTGAGCCAACCGGTGTTGCCGCCGGAACCGCCACACAACAAAATCAGACCATCGACGCCGGTTTCCGCCGCGCGTTGGGCGTGTTTGAGCGAGGCGACGTCAGAGAAAACCAGGCCGCCATAGCTTTTTACCGCGGCAACGATACGGCCTGGATTTCCCACACTGGCGATCACCAGCGGTGACTTGTATTTGACGACCAGATCGACGTCTTCCGCCAGCCTCGTGTTGGTTGGATGGACGATCAGGTTCGCCGCATAGGGAGCCGCATCCTGCTTTAACTCGGCCGTGATCCTCGCGAGCCATTGATCCAGGATTGCCGTGGTGCGCGCATTGAGGGTCGGAAACGAGCCCGCTACGCCGGCCTGGGAACAAGCAATGACAAGGTCGGGACCCGATACGAGAAACATCGGCCCAACCAGAACGGGCAATTTAAACTGCGTGCGCAGTTTCGTAGCAAGATTGGGGTCGCCGAGCATTCGTTCACACCGTGAATTGGCCGCAGCACAGGCGTCAAAATCCATTTGACTTGCAAGTAAATACTATGCCTGATTGGTCATAACGCAAGAAAATAACAGCGCACGCTTTTGACCGACGCGCGACTACGGAGGAAACATGAGCGCCGAAACGGCGACCCATGCGGCGCCCAGCGTTAGCGGCATGCGGCCTATTCTCACCGCAAGCCGTTTGCGAATGTCGTTCGGCGGCGTTGTCGCCCTGAATGACGTCTCGATGGAGATCAGGCGCGACGAGTTGATCGCAATCATCGGTCCCAATGGCGCCGGCAAAACCTCGCTGATGAACTGCATGAGCGGCTTCTATCGCCCGCAACAAGGCGACATCATCTTCGATGGCGAGCAGATTGTCGGCCGAAGCGTTCATCAAATCGCGCGATCCGGGTTGGCGCGGACATTTCAGGGAACGCACATCTTTCCCGGCATGACCGTCATCGAGAATATCCTGATCGGACGGCATATGCATATGCGCAGCTCGATCTTGCAGGCCTTCGTGCATTTTCACTGGGCCCAAAACGAGGAAGCGCAGCACCGCGAGGTCGTCGAGGAAATCATTGAATTGCTGGAAATCGAATCGATCCGCCATCAGCCGGTCGGAACGCTGGGATATGGCTTGCGCAAGCGTGTCGACCTTGGCCGCGCGCTCGCGCAGGAACCGAAAATTCTGCTGATGGACGAGCCGATGGCTGGGATGAACAACGAGGAAAAGGAAGACCTCGCCCGTTTCATCCTCGACGTACGTGAGGCGCGCGGCATCCCGGTAGTGCTCGTCGAGCACGATATGGGTGTGGTCATGGACCTCGCGGACCGTATCTACGTGCTGGATTTCGGAAAAATGATCGCGACCGGATCGCCGGCGCAGATCCAGCGAGATCCCCTGGTCATGAAGGCTTACCTGGGCGAAAAATGACCTTAGCCGCCGCAACAATGAAAACATTGCCGCAAGCATTCGTCGACCGGGCCACCGCGGAGCCTGACCGGCTGATCGCGCGACACAAATATCGAGGCATATGGCGCGAGTTCTGTTACCGCGACGTGCTGGAGCGCGTCCGCAATCTGGCGGTTGGCTTGCAATCGATGTCGTTTGCGCGCGGCGAAACGGTTGCCATCATCGGCGAGAACGAGCCCGAGAATTTCTGGGTCGAATTGGCCGTGCTCTCGCTCGGCGGCAAGGTCGTCTCGCTCTACCCCGACCTCACTGTCGATGAAATCGAATACCTGCTGAACGACAGTCAGGCGGTTTACTTCGTAGGCCAGGACCAGGAGCAGATAGACAAGGGGCTCGCAGTGCTCGGCAGCGTCCCGACATTGCGTCGGCTGATATACTGGGATGATACCGGCATGTGGTCTTACCGGCAGCCGAGCCTCATGAAGCTCGAGCGCATCGAAGACGAGGGACGCAAGCGGAACGCCGCTGAGCCGGGGTTGTTCGATAGCCTTGTCGCATTGGGCCAGCCTGATGACATCGCCATCCTGTCCTACACATCCGGCACGACAGGGCGTCCCAAAGGCGTCGTTATCACGCACCGGTATCTGATCGACAACGCGTATCGATTGGTGAATGGCACCGACCTGAAGCCGGGCATGGATTATCTCACCTACATTGCGCCGGCCTGGGTCACCGAACAATTGTTCGGCGTTACGATCGGCGTCACCTTGCCCCTGGTGGTCAACTTCCCGGAGTCGCCGGAGCAGGTTTTGGCCAATCTGCGCGAACTCGCGGTCGAGGCAATGGTGTTCGCCCCGCGGCAATGGGAGAGCCTGGCGTCGACGATCCAGGCAAAGATGCTCGACGCGGGCCCAATCCGCCGCCGCATTTACGAATGGGGTATCGAGATCGGACGCAAGGTCAACGTCGCTCGACTCGACGGCAAGCCGGTGCCGTTAGCAGCCCGCATGGCTTTTCCGGTCGCGGAGGCTTTAGTTCTGAAGCCATTGCGCGACAAGCTTGGCCTAACGCGCCTGAAGGTTGCGCTCAGCGGCGGATCTACCATGGCGCCCGACGTGTTCCGGCTGTTTCACGCCATCGGCGTACCCTTACGCAATATCTACGG
>JBOHIT010000560.1:0-14934 GCA_050726155.1 Bradyrhizobium sp. | reverse complement strand
GCGTGTTATCCTGCGCAAGTTCTGAGGAATTCCGAAGTGATTTTTGCGAGCGCGCAGTTCCCGACACGAATGCCCCGGCCCGACCGCATGGAGTTGGACCGGACGGGATAGCGCGCGCAGTTTTTCGCGCCGAGGCACAAGCCGAACCCAAGCCCTTCCGGTCACGCGGGAGGGCTTTTTGATTCTCTCGGGTTCGGCATCCCTCATGCGCGAAAGATCGCTCCCATGTCCAAGATTCTCATCACCAGTGCGCTTCCCTACGTGAACGGCGTCAAGCACCTCGGCAATCTCACAGGCTCGCTGCTTCCGGCCGATGTCCATGCCCGCTTCCGGCGGCAGATCGGCGACGAGGTTCTCTTTATCTGCGCCACCGATGAACACGGCACGCCCGCCGAACTCGGCGCGATCCAGGCCGGGTAGGATGTGCGGGCCTTCTGCGACGAACAGCACGCGATCCAGGCCGACATCTATCGCCGGTTCGGCCTGTCGTTCGACCATTTCGGACGAACGTCGTTTCCGCAGAACCACGCGCTGACGCAGCATTTTTACCGCCAGCTTGATGCCGCCGGACTGATCGAGGAACGCAGTGTCCAACAAATCTGGTCGGCGGTGGACCAGCGGTTTCTTCCCGACCGCTATGTCCTGGGGACCTGCCCGCATTGCGGGTTCGAACAGGCCCGGGGCGATCAGTGCGACGGCTGCGGCGTTCTGCTTGATCCACCCGAACTGATCCGGCCTCGATCCTCGCTGTCCGGCGATACCGCGCTGGAGATCCGGCAAAGCCGACACCTCTATCTGCGCCAGTCCCTGTTGCTCGAAAAATTGAGCGCGTGGCTCGAAAGCAGAAACGGCTGGCCGCCGTTTGTCATCGCGCTTGCGAAGAGCTGGCTCACCGGCGAGCTCCGGGATCGCTGCATCACGCGCGACCTCGCCTGGGGCGTGGCAGTGCCGCGCGCCGGATTTGAAGCGAAGGTGTTTTATGTCTGGTTCGATGCGCCGATCGGCTACATCGCGGCAACGCAGGAATGGGCCGAGGCGCATCAGCGGGATTGGCAGGAATGGTGGTGGAACGCCGACGACGTCAAATACATCCAGTTTCTCGGCAAGGATAACGTGCCGTTCCACACCGTGAGCTTTCCAGCGACCTTGATCGGGTCGGGCGAGCCCTGGAAAACCGTGGATGTAATCAAAGGCTTTCACTGGCTGAATTACCACGGCGGCAAATTCAGCACGAGCCGGGGCCGCGGCATCTTCACCGATCAGGCCTTGCAGGAACTGCGAGCGGATTACTGGCGCTGGTGGCTGATCGCCAACGCGCCGGAAACCTCGGACACCGACTTCAACACCGACCGGTTCGTGGCCGACGTGAACAAGGACCTCGCCGACATCTTCGGCAATCTCGTCAACCGCATCGTCAGCTTCACGCATCGCGCGTTCGACGGCCGGATTCCCTGTGGCGGCGAGCCTTCGACTCAGGAGACAGCGCTGGCCGCCGAACTCGAGCAGCGCATCGCGTCGCTTCGAACTTGCCATGAAGCCTGCGAATTCCGCCGCGCCGCCGCCGAAACCCGCGCGATATGGAGTGCTGCGAACGCCTATCTCCAGCACGCCGCACCCTGGACCGCGATCAAATCCGATTCTGACCGCGCGGCCGTCGTGGCCCGGATCGGATTGAACCTTGTGCGGCTCTCCGCCGTGCTGGCGTGGAGCATCATTCCGGCACTCTGCGAGCCGGTGCTGCGTGCGTTCGGCGAGGACGAGGTTATTCCGCGCTGGCCCTGCGGGCCGATCGGACCGTTTTTGAATGGCAGCACGGGAGCGCCTGTGTTGCGGCTCGATCCGCTGGTCGCCAAAATCACCCGCGAAAAAGCCGACCATCTGGCGGCCCGGTTCGGCGAACAGGACGGCGCATGAGGGACATTTCACTTCGCCGCAAAAGGCGTTATGCCATCCTCCGCTCCAAAACCCCTGCAAGGACACATTATGGAAAAGCTGCCCGCGCAAATGACGGTCATCGGCATCAGCAAGCCCGGCGGCCCCGAAGTGCTGCTGCCGGAAACCCGCAGCGTTCCGGTGCCGGGCCCCGGCGAAATCCTGGTCAAGGTCGCCGCCGCCGGCGTCAATCGTCCCGACGTGGCGCAGCGTTCCGGCGCCTATCCGCCGCCGCCTGGCGCCAGCGACCTGCCCGGCCTCGAAATATCGGGTGAGGTGGTCGCGCTCGGCGAAGGCGCAAGCAAGCACAAGCTCGGCGACAAGGTGATGTCGCTGGTGGCCGGTGGCGGCTACGCGCAATATTGCATCGCGCAGGACGCGCAGGCGATCGCGGTGCCGCCGGTGTTCTCGATGCAGGAAGCGGGTGCCATTCCCGAAACGCTGATGACGGTGTGGCACAATGTGTTCGAGCGCGGCGCGCTGAAGCCCGGCGAAACACTGTTGATCCACGGCGGCTCGTCCGGCATCGGTACCATGGCGATCCAGCTCGCCAAGGCCTTCGGCTCCAAGGTCATCGTCACCGTCGGCGGCCAGGACAAGGTCGACGCCTGCCTCAAGCTTGGGGCCGACCGCGCCATTAATTACAAGACCGAGGACTTCGTCGCCGAGGTCAAGACCGCAACGGCCGGCACCGGCGCCAACGTCATTCTCGACATGGTCGGCGGCGACTACGTCGATCGCAATTACGACGCCGCCGCGGTCGACGGCCGCATCGTGCAGATCGCAACGCTCAATGGCGCCAAGGTGACCGTCAATATCGCCAAGGTGATGGTGAAGCGGTTGACCCACACCGGTTCCACGCTGCGTCCCCGTACTAATGCGGATAAGGCGGCGATGGTCGCGGCGATCGAGGCCAAGGTGATGCCCTTGATGCGCGAGGGACGGGTAAAACCGCTGATGGACAGCACATTCCCGCTGGAAAAGGCCGCCGACGCGCACCGCCGGATGGAGACCAGTACACATATTGGCAAAATTGTGTTGGCGGTTTAACTCTTCGGACCGAAGCGAAGGCGGAAACCCTTTGATTTCCTTCGCTTTCATGTCATTTATCGCGCAATCGCCGGGTTGTTCGCGCCCGGAATTCTGGTGGATCGCGGAGTACTGACATTGCGTCTGATCAGGTGCCTTGCGCCGCTCGCGCTGGGCCTCATGATTGTTGCGTTCGCGCCGCCTGCGCGCGCCATCGACGCTGTCAGCGTCCGCAGTGACGCGCCTGCGATCGATCTTACCGCGGTGCTCGACCATCAGCGCAGCGACGCCGACCGTATCCAGGTTTCGACCGCACCCGGCACCGACGGCATCGTCCGCCGCATCGAGGTGCGCGCCCGTGAAGGCGGCCAGAACTGGGTGGTGTTCGCGCTCGCCAACAATACCGACGACCAGCTCGACCGCCTGATCGTCGCCCCGCATTACCGCATCGTGTCGTCCGGACTGCTGTGGCCCGATCTCGGACTGTCGCGCATCGCCTCCATCACGCCCTCGACCGGCGACCGTCCCGAGCGGCAGGAAAGCGCCACCGCCGACATCTTCCGCATCACGCTCGATCCCGGCGCCGTCATCACCTTCGTTGCGGAACTGCGCACCGATAAACTGCCGCAGCTCTATCTGTGGGAGCCCGACGCCTACAAGGACAAGGTCAACTCGTTCACGCTCTACCAGGGCATCGTGATCGGCATCTCCGGATTGCTGGCGCTGGTGCTCACCATTCTGTTCGTGGTCAAGGGCAGCATCATGTTCCCGGCCGCCGCCGCCCTGGCCTGGGCGGTGCTGGTCTATATCGGCGTCGATTTCGGGTTCTGGGGCAAAGTGCTCGACATGCAGAACAACGCCGAGCGGGTCTGGCGCGCGGCGGGCGAAGCGATCCTGGCCGCGACGCTGCTGGTGTTCCTGTTCGCCTATCTCAACCTCAGCCGCTGGCATGTGCGCTATTCGCATATCACGGTCGGCTGGCTGACTTTCCTCGGCTCGCTGGTGGCGCTGGCGCTGTTCGATCCCGCGGTCGCGTCCGGCATCGCGCGCATGTCGCTGGTCATGATCGCCTTCGCGGGCTTCGCGCTGATCGTCTATCTCTCCACCCATGGTTTCGATCGCGCGGTGCTGCTGATCCCGACCTGGTTCCTGCTGGTGGTCTGGGTGGTCGCGGCCGGCATGGCGGTGGCAGGCAACGTCACCAACGATATCGTCGGCCCCGCGCTGCTCGGCGGCCTGGTGCTGATCGTGATGCTGATCGGATTTACGGTGATGCAGCACGCCTTCGCGGGCGGCGGCGCCACCACCGGCGTGGTCTCCGATGTCGAGCGCCGCGCGCTGGCGCTGACCGGTTCCGGCGACCTGATCTGGGACTGGGACGTCTCCGCCGACAAGGTGTTCACCAGCCCCGAAACCGAAAGCCTGCTCGGCCTCAAACGCGGCACGCTGGAAGGCCCGGCCGCAAAATGGCTCGAGGTGCTGCACCCGCTCGACCAGGACCGTTTCCGCGCAGCCCTCGACAGCGTACTCGACCAGCGCCGCGGCCGGCTGGTGCAGGATTTCCGGCTGCGCACCCCCGACGGTCACTTCATGTGGTTCGCGTTGAAGGCGCGCCCGGTGGTCGGCTCCGACGGCGAGGTCTCGCGCGTGGTCGGGACGCTCACCGACGTCACCGAGCAGAAAAACGCCGAGGAGCGCATGCTGCATGACAGCGTGCACGACAACCTCACCGGCCTGCCGAACCGCAAACTGTTCATCGACCGTCTCGGTGCGGTGGCGAACTTCGCCAAGACCATGCCGAATCTGCGACCGACGCTGATGGTGATCGACCTCGACCGCTTCAAGCAGGTCAATGATTCCGTCGGCATCGCGGTCGGCGACTCGATCCTGCTGACCTTGGCGCGGCGGCTGACCCGCATCCTCAAGCCGCAGGACACGCTGGCCCGGCTCGCCGGCGACCAGTTCGGCCTGATCCTGATGTCGGAGCAGGATTCGGCACGCATCACCGCGTTTGCCGAGACCATCCGCAAGACCATCCGCGCGCCGATCGCCTTCAACGACCGCGAGATCTTCCTGACCGCCTCCATCGGCCTTGCTTTGAGCGATCCGCAGACGCAGGTGTCCGACGAGATCATCAAGGACGCCGAGTTGGCGATGTATCACTCCAAGCGCATCGGCGGCGACCGCATCGACGTCTACAAGCCGGCGATGCGCGCCCGCAAGACCGACCGGCTGACGCTGGAATCCGAATTGCGCCGCGCCATCGAGCGTCAGGAAATCACCATTCTGTACCAGCCGATCGTGCGGCTGGAGGATCGCTCGATCGCCGGCTTCGAGGCGCTGGCGCGCTGGGATCACCCCAAGCTCGGGCGGATGTCGCCGTCGGAATTCATTTCGATTGCCGAAGAAATCGGCCTGATCGTCGATCTCGGCATGTTCGTGATGGACCAGACGGCAAAGCAGCTCGCGGTGTGGCAGCGCGCGATGCGCTCGCGCGAGCCGATTTTCGCCAGCGTCAACGTCTCCTCGCGGCAATTGCTGCGCCACGACCTGATCCACGACATCCGCACCGTGCTGTCGCGCTCTTCGGTGGCGCGCGGCACGCTGAAGCTCGAACTGACGGAGTCGCTGGTGATGGAGAATCCGGAACACGCGGCACAGATGCTGACGCGGATCCGCGAGCTCGGCACTGGACTCTCGCTGGACGATTTCGGCACCGGCCATTCCTCGCTGGCCTATTTGCAGCGCTTCCCGTTCGACACCATCAAGATCGACCAGTCGTTCGTGCGCACCACCAGCCGCGGCACCCGCCCGGTGATCCTGAAATCGATCATCGCGCTCGCCCACGACCTCGGCATGGACGTGGTCGCCGAGGGCGCCGAGACGGATTCGGATGCGGTCGAGCTCTATCAATTGGGTTGCGAATACGCGCAAGGCTTTGCCTTCGGCGAGCCGATGGACGCCGACGCCGCGATGCGGCTGTTGACGGAAGAGCGTCTGGAAGCGGCGAGCTGAGTTGTCGCCATCGCGAACGCGGGGCCCAGAATGCCGCGGCTTTCTCGGTTCTATCATTGGTGTTTATCGATCTCGAACCGTCATCCTGAGGTGCTCGCCATCTTGGCGGGCCTCGAAGGATGGCCGCAGGCACGGAGCCAGTCATCCTTCGAGGCTCGCAAGCGCTCGCACCTCAGGATGACGTCGAGAGAACAATCCGCTCATCACGTCCACGCTGGTAGACACACCTTCACCTTCCCGCGGCGCAATGCGCCCGAAGTTTTGCAGATTGTTTCACCCTCCAATCAGAGGGCGCAGGGAATGCCGGATGCGCGCTGCACCCGCGATCTCGCGTGCAATGTGCACAGGAAGTGCGCACACGAGCATACAGGTTCAGCGGAGAACATCCGACATTCCCTGCGCAATGGCTTTACGGCTTACTTCGTGCTCTCCCCGGAGAACGGCTCTTTTGCCTCCGTTGCGCCCTGAGAGGCAGTTGCCTCCAGGTGCATTGACGCCAGCACCGCGACGTCAGGACCACACGCCTTCACCGTACGCGTCATGCGCTTACGTCTTGCGCACCTCGCGTCCACCGCGACCCGTCCCTCGTTCGTGACGATGGCCTAACGCCCCTCTGAGTGGGACGGGATGGCCCAACATATGAACTGATTTTATATTCGGATAAAGCGAAATATTTTTGATTCCGGAGCTTGACAGGAATTCTTAGAATCGGAAGCGATTTGCCCGTCGGGCTGGATGGTGCGGCCTGCAGCCCGGATGAGCAGCGCGATATCCGGATCTTGTATCGCATTGACCCCGCATGTCGCCCCGCTCACGCGGGCTGGCCCGCTTGGCTCAATAGACGGCCTAAAGTCGGGCCTAACAACGAACGGCCCAGATTTCTCATTTTGGACCCAAAACGGATATCCTGTGACCGGTTGTCCAAGCCGGGCATGGCAGATCCGGCCTTCCGCTCAGCCTGTTTCGCCCGATAAGATACCCTTCTGATCTGGGAGCGGATATGGCGCGGCATTCCACCACGAGCAACAAGGCCAAGGGGAAGGGTCGCAAAGCGACGAAAAAAACGGCTCCTGTTGCCAAGCGGCGTTCGATCTCCAGTCTGCTGGCGCAATCCGACCGTTACTTGCAAGAGCTTACAGAAGCGCGCGAACGACAGGCGGCGACTGCCGAGGTCCTGCAAGTCATCAGCGGCTCCATTTCGGACGCAAAGCCCGTCTTCACGAAGATTCTCGACAGCTGCGCGAAGTTGTTCAGATCCAGCGGGCACATACTCCAGTTGGTCGGGAGTGACGGGCTGGTCTATGCCGGCGCGACGAGCGGGGCCCTGGCGGCAGGGAAAATAGAGCGGATGTATCCATTCCCATTGCGCGGCAGTGCGACCGAGTGGCTTCTTCGCGAACGTCGTACCCTAAGCGTTCCCGACGTTCTCGGCGATCACGAATTTTCTTCGATCCGAAGACTGGCCGAAGGCATGGAAATCGGTACCTACTCGGCCGCCTTCGCACCGTTGCACTGGGAGGGCGTCGGCATCGGCTCGCTCGCATTGATGCGACAGCCCTTGAATGCGTTCACCGAAAAGGAGCTTGAGCAGCTGCAAATTTTTGCAGACCAGGCGGTGATTGCGATTCAGAACGCGCGACTGTTCAACGAGACGAAGGAAGTGATCGAGCAACAGACAGCGACCTCCAACGCGTTGCAGCTCATATCCAGCTCAACCTTCAGTCTGGAACCGGTATTCCGAACATTGGTAGAGAATGCTGTCCGGCTTTGTGGGGCGCAGACCGGCATGATCTTCCAAAGGGACGATGAGCTGATGCGGCTGGCGGCTGCGGATGGTGCCAGTGAGGATTTCGTGAACTACGTGACAAACAATCCCATTGCGCCCCGCCGGGATTCGGTGACCGGGCGCGCGGCGCTGGAACGGCAAACGGTCCATATCCTGGATATCGATAATGATCCGGAATACGCATACGCAGGAAAATCTCTGGAACGATACCGTTCCATAGTTGGCGTGCCGTTGATGCGCGGCGAGAAGCCGGTCGGTGTGTTCACGCTGTGGCGCCATCATGTCCAGGCATTTACGCCGCGCCAGATCGCGCTTGTGGAGACTTTCGCCAATCAGGCTGTCATCGCGATCGAAAACGCTCGGCTGTTCAACGAGACCAAGGAGGCACTAGAGCGGGAAACCGCGACAGCTGAAATTCTGAAGGTGATCGCCAGTTCACCTGATGATATCCAGCCCGTGTTCAAAGCTATTGCGGAGCGGTCAAACCGGCTGGTAGACGCGCTGTCGACCACGGTGTTCGGTTTGGTCGACGACATCATGCACCTGAGGGCATACACACCCACCACGCCGGAGGCCGACTCGTCGCTCGAGGCGATATTCCCGGCGCCGTTGGCGACATTCGACTGGGGCGAATCAATCGGCAGGGGAGACATCTATCGCGTTGTCGATGCCGAGCAGGAACTTGAAAGCGTGCGAGAGGTGGTGCGGCTGCGCGGTTGGCGTAGCTGTCTTTGCATTCCTCTGCTGCGCGACGGGAAACCGATTGGCATGATCGGCTCGACGCGGGCGGAGCCCGGCCGATTTGCCGACCACCACGTCCAACTGCTGCAGACTTTCGCCGACCAGGCCGTGATTGCAATCTCCAACGTTGGGCTGTTCAACGAGGTGCAGCAACGCACCAGGGAACTCAGCATATCGCTCGAAAACCTCCGCGCGGCACAGGATCGTCTGGTGCAGACCGAGAAATTAGCTTCGCTCGGCCAGCTCACCGCCGGAATCGCCCACGAGATCAAAAACCCGCTTAACTTCGTCAACAATTTTTCCTCGCTGTCAGCCGAATTGATCGACGAGCTGGACGAGACTTTGGCTCCGGCCCCGCTCGACCGGAAGATGCGCGATGAGGTCGGCGAGTTGACGAAGATGCTCAAGTCCAACCTGGAAAAGGTTGTGCAGCACGGCAAGCGGGCCGACGCCATCGTGAAGAACATGCTGCTGCATTCGCGCGAGAGCGCCGGCGAACAGCGCTCTGCCAACATCAACGCCCTGGTCGACGAAAGCCTCAACCTCGCCGATCACGGCGCGCGCGTGGAACTATCTGCCTTCAATATCACCCTGACGCGCGATCTCGACCCCGACGCCGGTTCGGTCCAGTTGTACCCACAGGAGATCACACGCGCGCTGCTCAACGTAATTTCCAACGGCTTTTACGCCGCCAAAAAACGCAAATCTGAAGGACTCGACGAGACCTTCGAGCCCGTGCTCCGCGCGACCACGAAGGACCTCGGTAATCGGGTGGAAATCCGAATTCGCGACAACGGCATCGGCATCGCGCCCGAGGTGAGGGAGAAGATGTTCAATCCATTCTTCACCACCAAACCTACTGGAGAAGGTACCGGGCTCGGACTATCGATGACCCACGACATTATTGTGAAGCAGCATGGCGGCACCATTGACGTCGAAAGCGAACCAGGCGCGTTCACAGAGATAGTTATCACCCTGCCGAGATGACCGTTCTTGGCACTTTTCGGGCCCCGCGCAATTTCCTGCTTGAGTCCGTCACGCGCACCACAGCGGACATCCGCTAACGCCAGCCGATTTCGGTTCACGTCAGGCTGGTTCGAAAACGGCGAACCTATCGCTTCGCCTTCATCTTCCTGAACTTCACGCTCTTGCCGTCCGCCTGCCTTGTCGCGATGTAGCCGGCCTCCAGGCAGGCTTCGCGTTGCGGCATCTTCTCCTGCGGGCTGCGCTCGGTTTCCCACCATGACGCCCGGTGCGATGCGCGCGGCAAGGCGGCATCGATGATCTCCTCGATCTCGTCGAAGGTCAGCACGAATTCGGGAAGCTTCTGCTTTTTCAAATAATCCCGCAGCAGATCGTAATCGTTCACCCGTGTCCCCGCCGTTTTGCGCAATACCGTCGATCCCGGCAACCAAGCGTTAACCGATTGGCGCATCGTTGTCGCCATTTAAGGCTGCGACAAGGTTTCCGGTCCATGCAGGAAGGCTGGAGCGGACGATGCTGTTCGGACGGCGAAAACACTTGACCAAAAACGGCGGCAACCGGCCCTGGCGGCTGTCGGCCAAGTTGCTGATCGCCTCCTCCGTGGCCACCGTGATCGGGTTCTCCGCGATCTGCGCCAACGTCATGCTCGACATGCGCCGTGGCGAGGAAGAGCTGGCGCGCCAGATGCTCGAAAACCTCGCCGCCGGCATCGATGCCGATATCGGGCGCAACATCGAGCTCTACGACCTGTCGCTGCGCGCCGTCGTCAGCAACCTCGTGATGCCGGAACTCAAGGACGTCTCGAAGCCGATCCTGCATCTCATCCTGTTCGACCATGCCGCCACCGCCAAGCATTTCGGCGCCATCCAGGTCTTCGACCCTTCCGGCCAATTGACGATCGATGCCTCCTCGCTCGATCCGCGGCCGGAAAATCGCGCCGACGAGGAATACTTCCAGGTCCATCGCAACAACCCGGATGAGGGCCTGTTCATCAGCCGCCCGATGCTGCATCGCGGCGCCTATTCGATCGTGCTGAGCCGCCGCATCACCGACGCCGAGGGCCGCTTTCACGGCGTGGTCGCAGGCTCGATCCGCTTCAGCTATTTCCATGAGCTGTTCGAACGCATGAACCTCAGTCCCGAGGACACCATCACGGTGCTGCGCCGCGACCGCACCATCATCATGCGCAAGCCGTTCGACCTCGACATCATCGGCAAGAACGTCGCGAATTTGCGAACCTGGGATCCGGCCAAGCTGAGGAGCAACGGGTCCTATGCCGGACAGGGCCCGGTCGATGCGACACCGCGGCTCTATGTCCGGCGAGCCAGCAGCGGACCGCTTTATGTGGTGGTGGGAAAGCCGATCGATGCGATCTTGCGGCTTTGGGAACGCGAAGTGACCTGGATCGGCGCCGCCATGATCGCGCTGATCCTGTTCGTGGTCGGCACCACGCTGTTTCTGGCGCGCGAGATCGGCCGCCGCGCCCAGGCCGAGGAAAAGCTCGAGGAACTCGCGACCACCGATGCCCTCACCGGGCTGAAGAACCGGCGCAAATTCGATATCGAGATCGACACCGAGTGGCGGCGGGCGGCACGCAACAGGACGGCGATCGCACTCCTGATGATCGATGCCGATCACTTCAAGGCCTACAACGACAATTATGGCCACCAGGCCGGCGATCAGGTGCTGGTCGGCATTGCGATCTGCATCTCGGATTCAGTGCGGCGCGCCGGCGATTGCGCGGCGCGGTTCGGCGGCGAGGAATTCGCGGTGTTGTTGCCGGGCGTTTCCGCTGCCGATGCCTTCGTGGTCGCCGAAAATATCCGGCGCAAGGTCGAACTCTGGTCCGAGGATCCCAACGTCACGACCGTCAGCGTCGGCGTCGCCAGCATGATGCCGTCGGCCGCACTGGACTGGCCCGACCTGATCGAAGCCGCCGACAAGGCGCTTTACGCCGCCAAGGCCAACGGCCGCAACCAGACCGTGGTCGCGAGCGTTCCGCGATTGGCGAAGGTGGCTTAGGCGGACTTCGCCAAGGCTCGCGTCACGGCCTCGGGTTCTTTCTCGACAACTTTGAGCAAAATGCGGGCGCTCCGTTCAGGTTGGCGACGACCCTGCTCCCAATCGCGCACCGCCGACAACGCAAATCCATAAGTTTGCGCAAAACTCTCCTGCGATAGGCCAAGTTGGGTACGGATTTTCTTTACGTTCACGCGCGCAGGGACATGGATGCCGAAGCTGCGCTTATTTGCGGACCCATCCAGATAGGCTTTGGCTTCGCCAAGTCCGGCTTTGATTTTGTCGAATGCGGCTTTTGTCACTTCTGCCTCCGATAACCATCAATCATAGCGACGACCATCTTCCCCAGCGCGTTGCGCTCAGCCGGCGAGAGATTGGCCTTCTCGTTCTTGGCAAAAACCGCCAGAATAAATACTGGCAGACTCACCCCGCTAAACAGATAGATAATTCGAGCACCGCCGCTCTTGCCACGAGCGCCGAAACCGAAGCGGACTTTGCGAATACCGCCACTGCCGGGAATGATTACGCCACAAGTCGGGTCAGCGGCTAATCGATCCACGATGGCTTTTCGTTCGTCAGCTGAAAACAGACGTTCCGCGTCAGCCAGATAAGAGGGCGTTTCAACGACAGTCTGCATAAAAAAATAATACTACGGCATTGCCGTAGTATTATCAAGCCATTACTTGTCCAGATACTTCTTCATTTCCGCGCGGAGACCGTCGCGCAGATCGGGGCGTGCCATGCCGTAGGCGATGTTGGCGCGCAGGAAGCCCGGCTTCGAGCCGCAATCGTGCCGCTCGCCCTCGAACTCGACGCCGTAGAATTTTTGCGATTTGGCGAGACCGATCATCGCATCGGTGAGCTGGATCTCGCCGCCGGCGCCGCGCTCCTGCGTCTCCAGAATCTTGAAAATCTCCGGCTGCAGGATGTAGCGGCCGGTGATCGACAGGTTTGACGGCGACGTGCCTTTCGGCGGCTTCTCCACCATGCCGTCGACCTCGAACATCTTGCCGGTGCGCTTGCCGACGCCGACGATGCCGTATTGATGGGTCATGTCCTCCGGCACCGCTTCGACCGCGAGCAGGTTGGATTTGCCGCCGAGCTTGTTCGCCGCCTCGATCATCTGCGCCAGGCAGCCCGGCGCGTTCAGCACCAGTTCGTCCGGCAACACCACCGCGAACGGCTCATCGCCGACGATATCGCGCGCGCACCACACCGCATGGCCGAGACCCAGCGGCGCCTGCTGGCGGGTGAAACTGGTGGCGCCGGCGGCGGGCTGGTCGCGTGCCAGGATATCCTGCTCGGCCTTCTTGTTGCCGCGCGCGGCGAGCGTGGTGTCGAGTTCGAACATCCGGTCGAAATGGTCCTCGATCACGCCCTTGTTGCGCCCGGTGACGAAGATGAAATGCTCGATGCCGGCTTCTTTTGCCTCGTCGTAGACGTACTGGATCAGCGGCTTGTCGACGATGGTCAGCATTTCCTTCGGCATCGCCTTGGTGGCGGGCAGGACGCGGGTGCCGAGACCGGCGACCGGGAAGACGGCTTTGCGGATTTTCATGGCGAGGTCGGGAGCCCTTGATCGTTGAGGTTTGATGGACGTTGGTAGCCCGTTTGCAGCCGGGAACAAAGGCGGATGTGTGGTGCGGACCATTTGCCCCGCCCCCTTGCGGCGGAAAAGGCGAGAAACAAAATCCGGCCTTTGTTAAGCTGATGGAAACCGCGACAGGGCCTTCTGGCGGGGCCCTGCTGAAGCAGGAACTTTTTTGGCGGAGACGAGATGCGTTGGACGGGAACAGCGGCGAGCAAGCGGGCCGCCGCGATCATCGTGGCGATGACGCTGCTATCCGGTGAAGCTTTTGCCCAGCCATCCAGCGGCAATGGCGTCTCGAACTTCCTCGGCAACATCTTCTCCGGACAAAAACCAGCCACCTCGCCGCAAGCGCAGGCAGCGCCCGCGCCGGAAAGCGGCCCGTCCACGCCGCTTCCCTGGACCGGCGAAGACGGCGCATCGGGCCATCCCTTGATGACCGCGAGCGCAATCCGGCAAGCCGCGGCGAATTTTCCGAATTGCGTCGCCGCAATGTGGCCCGATGCGGCGCGGCGTCAGGTAACGCAGGCGAATTTCGAGCGCTTCACCGCCGGCCTCACACCCGATTTGCGGATCATGGACCTGATGGATTCGCAGCCCGAATTCACCAAGGCGATCTGGGACTATCTCGACATCCTCGTGAACGACAACCGTCTCGCCAAGGGCCGCGAGATCCTCGCCAAATACAAGCCGCAATTCGACGCGGTGGAGAAAGCCTATGGCGTCGACCGCTACGCGATCGCGTCGATCTGGGGCATCGAATCGAACTACTCGACGCAGATGGGCGATCGCAACGTGCTCAATTCCACCGCGACGCTGGCCTGCATCGGCCGCCGCCAGGGCTATTTCAAGGACGAGTTCCTGACCGCGCTGGAAATCCTCAACCGCGGCGATTTGCGTCCCGAACAGATGCGCGGCTCGTGGGCCGGCGCGTTCGGCCCGACGCAGTTCATGCCGACCGCCTTCAAGCGCTACGCCGTCGATGCCGATGGCGACGGCCGCCGCGACGTCGTCGACAATCCGGCCGACCTGATCGCCTCGACGGCCAACAACCTCAAAAAGGACGGCTGGCAGTCCGGTCAGACCTGGGGCTACGAGGTCGTGCTGCCGCGGGGATTTAATTTCATGCTGGCCGACAAGGCCAAGGCGATGACGACAGCGCAATGGGCGCAGCAGGGCCTCAAGCGCGCCGACAGCAAACCGTTCCCCAATCCGGCCGAAAAGGCCTATCTGCTGGCGCCGGCCGGCGCCGATGGGCCGGGCTTCCTGATGCTGCAGAATTTCCGGGTGATCATGAAATACAACCCGGCCGAGGCCTATGCGCTGGCGATCGGGCATTTCGCCGACCGCCTGCGCGGCGGGCCGCCGTTCGTGCAGCCCTGGCCGCGGCAGGAACGGGTGCTGTCGCGGGCCGAGCGGCTGGAACTGCAGCAATTGCTGGCCCAGCGCGGCTTCTACAAGGGCACCCCGGACGGCCAGTTCGGCGGCCAGACCAGGGAGGCGCTGCGCGGCTTCCAGGCCTCGATCGGGACGCCCGCGGACGGATTTGCCTCCTCCGACGTGCTGGAGCGGCTGCGGGGCCGCTGAACCCACGGTTTGACCCAAAGTAACCCTTAAAGCGCGCATTTTCGGGCCGCCCTTGACGGCTGCGGCCGTTGCCCGGTTTATGGCGAGGAATCTGCCCGCTTGCGGCCTGATTCCGCTATTATAGCTGACGCCTTCACGAGCCATTGCGATCGAGCCGGATGTCGAAGCCCAAATCCTTTTTCCGCGTGTTCACCGAAACCGGCCCGCTGATCGCGCTGGCGGTGGCGATCGCGCTGTTGATCGGGATCGCGGG
>JBOHIT010000559.1:0-8223 GCA_050726155.1 Bradyrhizobium sp. | reverse complement strand
GTGGTATCCTCGCCGCCGATCTCCCCGGCAAAGTCAGCGCCGCCCGCGCCCGCGATCGATTCGCGGCGGTCGGACAGCTATTACCAGGTCAAGGCGACGATCTTCGGTGCCCTGATCGAGGCGATCGACCTTGCCCAGCTCGCCAAGCTCGACGGCGAGTCGGCGCGCGAGGAAATTCGCGATATCGTCAACTAGATCATCGCGATCAAGAACATCGTGATGTCGATCGCCGAGCAGGAAGAATTGCTCGACGACATCTGCAACGACGTGCTCGGTTACGGTCCGCTGGAACCGCTCTTGTCGCGCGACGACATCGCCGACATCATGGTCAATGGCGCCGGCACGGTGTTCATCGAAGTGGCCGGCAAGATCCAGAAGACCGGCATCCGGTTTCGCGACAACCAGCAGCTTCTCAACATCTGCCAACGCATCGTCAGCCAGGTCGGCCGGCGCGTCGACGAATCGTCGCCGATCTGCGACGCCCGTCTCGCCGACGGCTCCCGCGTCAATGCCATCGTGCCGCCGCTGGCGATCGACGGACCCGCGCTCACCATCCGCAAATTCAAAAAGGACAAGCTGACCCTCGATCAGTTGGTCAAGTTCGGCGCGATCTCGCCGGAAGGCGCGGAAATTCTCCAGATCATCGGCCGCGTCCGTTGCAACGTGCTGATCTCCGGCGGCACCGGCTCCGGCAAGACCACGCTGTTGAACTGCCTGACCCAGTTCATCGAACATGACGAGCGCGTCATCACCTGCGAAGACGCCGCCGAACTTCAGCTGCAGCAGCCGCATGTGGTGCGGCTGGAAACCCGGCCGCCCAACATCGAAGGCGAAGGCCAGGTCACGATGCGCGAACTGGTCCGCAACTGCCTTCGTATGCGTCCCGAACGCATCATCGTCGGCGAAGTCCGCGGACCCGAGGCATTCGACCTGTTGCAGGCGATGAACACCGGCCATGACGGATCGATGGGAACGCTGCACGCCAACAACCCCCGTGAAGCACTTTCCCGTTGCGAATCGATGATCACGATGGGCGGATTTTCGCTGCCCTCGCGAACCATTCGCGAAATGATCTGCGCCTCGATCGACGTCATCGTCCAGGCCGCGCGCCTGCGCGACGGCTCGCGGCGCATTACCCACATCACCGAGGTGATGGGCATGGAAGGCGAAACCATCATCACCCAGGACCTGTTCCTGTACGACATGATCGGCGAAGACGCCAACGGCAAGATCATCGGCAGGCATCGCTCGACCGGCATCGGACGTCCGCGGTTCTGGGAACGCGCACGCTATTACGGAGAGGAGAAGCGGCTCGCGGCCGCGCTCGATGCCGCCGAAGCCACAGCCGAACCAGGAGCACGATGATGTCCATGCAAGCGCTCGCACTTGCCTTCCTTGCATTCACCGCGATCGGCGGCATCGCCTGGGTCTTCGTCTATCCGTTGCTGTCCGGCGAGAAGAAAGCCGAGTCGCGCCGCGCCTCGATCGCGCGGCCCGAACCCACGGCGCGCCAGGCCGATAAAAGCCAGCGCTCGCGCCGCGAACAGGTCGAGGGATCGCTGAAGGACCGCGAGGCGCGCCGCCTGAAGGAAAAATCGATTCCCCTGAGCACCCGCATCGGCCAGGCCGGACTTTCCTGGTCGGTGCAGAAATTCTGGATCATCTCCGGCATCCTGGGCGCCGTCGCCGGCTTCGTTGCATTCACAGTGGGTGGCGGACCTTTAGGCGCCGCCGGCATGGCGTTCGGTGCCGGTCTCGGGCTGCCGCGCTGGCTGCTCAGCTATCTCAAGAACAAGCGTGAAAAGGCCTTCTTGAAGGCCCTGCCCGATGCCGTCGACGTCATCGTCCGCGGCATCAAGGCCGGCCTGCCGTTGTTCGAATCGATCAAGGTGGTCGCTGCCGACGCACCGGAGCCGCTGAGGGGCGAGTTCCTGGCCATCATCGAAACCCAGACCATCGGCATACCGCTCGGCGAAGCCTGCCAGCGGCTCTACGAACGCATGCCGGTGCCGGAAGCCAACTTCTTCGGTATCGTGATCGCGATCCAGCAGAAGTCGGGCGGCAATTTGTCGGAAGCGCTTGGCAACCTTTCGAAGGTGCTGCGCGATCGAAAGAAGATGGCGGAAAAGATTCAGGCGATGTCGATGGAAGCCAAGGCCTCGGCCAGCATCATCGGCGCGCTGCCGCCGATCGTGATGTTCCTGGTCTGGTTGACGACCCCCGACTACATCGCGTTGCTGTGGACCGAACGGGTCGGCCAATTCATGCTGGTGTGCTGCGTTGGCTGGATGACGATCGGCGTGCTCGTGATGAAGAAAATGATCAACTTCGACTTCTGACGGTGTAGACATGGTTGAGTTCCTCATTGACAAGATGCACGACGCCCGGTTCATGACCATGTTCCTGGCTGCCATTGCCACGAGCCTGACCGCCTACACGCTGGTCATGCCGCTGTTTGCCGGCGAGGGCCTGGCCAAGCGAATGAAAGCCGTCGCCAGCGAGCGCGAACGGATCCGCCAGCGCGAGCGCGACCGTCTTGCCAAAACGGAGAAGGTATCGCTTCGCCAGACCCCGAAGCAGCTCGTTTCCAAGGTGGTGGAAGATTTCAACCTGACCAAATGGCTGGCGCAGGAAGCCGCGCGCGACAAGCTGATCATGGCCGGCTACCGCGGCAACGCGCCCTACGTCACGTTCCTGTTCGCCCGCGCGGTGACGCCGATCGTGCTGTTCATCGGCGCGGTGGTTTACGTCTTCGTGATCGCGAATCTGGAAAAGTCGTTGCCGGTCAAGCTCGGCATCTGCGTCGGCGCCGCCTATCTCGGGCTGCAGGCGCCGATGCTGTTCCTGAAGAACGCGATCTCGAAGCGCCAGCTTTCGATCAAGCGCGCATTTCCCGACGCGCTCGACCTGCTGCTGATCTGCATCGAATCCGGCATGTCGGTCGAAGTCGCTTTTCGCAAGGTCTCCACCGAAATCGTCACCCAATCGGTGGCGCTGTCGGAAGAATTCGCGCTGACCACGGCCGAACTGTCTTACTTGCAGGACCGCAAGGTAGCCTACGAGAACCTGGCAAAACGCACCGGCCTCGAGGGCGTCAAGTCGGTCTGTTTGGCCTTGCAGCAGTCCGAACGCTACGGCACGCCGCTCGGCCAGAGCCTGCGCGTGATGGCGCAGGAAAACCGCGACATGCGCATGAACGAGGCCGAGAAGAAGGCCGCCGCCTTGCCGCCGAAGCTGACCGTGCCGATGATCGTGTTCTTCCTGCCGTGCCTGTTCATCGTCATTCTCGGGCCGACCTACATCAAGCTGCAGGCCACACCGGTGTTCTAAATCGGGGGTAATCCGCCGGAAGATTCTGGCGGGAAATCTGGCCCAAGAATCGGGATCGATCGGTCCAGCCGATCGATCTGCCGGCGGGTATTAGTCGGGCGGGTTTATCAGTCGGGCCGGTTGAGCGCGGCCACCGGGACCGTCTTGCCGCGCGGATCCTTGCGGCTCAGCATTTCCCGCAGATAGGCCACGTTCGCCGCGGCCTCCTCGGACGGCAGGTCGCCCTTGGCGATGGTCTCGGCTTCGGCGAAGCGGCCCTGAAGACCGACCACCAGTGCCAGGTTCTGCCGCACCCGCGCGTCCGCGCGCGGATTGCTATAGGCGCGCCGCAGCGTCTTCTCGGCTTCGGGCAGTTCGCGCGTCAGCATGTAGGAGAGGCCGAGATTGGACAGCACGGAAGGCTCTTCCGGCACGATCTTCAGCGCGGTACTGTAATAGCGGCGGGCTTCGTCGTGCTTGCCTTGCTTGTCGAGCACGGTGCCCTGCACCGAGAGGATGCGCCAATCCGGATTGTCGGGCGAATGGGCGCGGCTGAGCACGTCGAACGCCGCTTGCGAATTGCCGTTGTCGGCGAGCGCGCGGCCGTAACCGGCGAGCAGGGCCTTGTTGCCGGGATGGGCGATCGTCGCCTGTTCGAGCACGGCGGCGGCCTGCGAACGCTGGCCCGCGGCGCGCAGCGCCTGGCCATAAGCCAGCGCGGCGTCGGCATTCTTGGGGTTGGCGCGGTAGCGTTCGCCGTAGACCTCAACGGCGCGGCGCGGATCGTCGGGAATGATGGGTTCGGCGGCTGCGGACTTCTGGGTCAGCGCGCCCGTCACATCGGACATGGTCTGGCAGCCGCCAAGGCTCGCGGCCAAAATCGCCGTCACGGCGGCGGAGGCGAGAAGCCGGGCAAGGGTGGGCCGAACAGGGCTGGACGATGGACGCATGGCACTTCAACTCACGATTTCGGAGGGAGCCGAACACGCCAGCAATAGACTGTTAACCCTAATGGTTGGTTAATCGGCCGCCGGCCGGCGGCTCGTGCCGCCCCGGGTCCACCCACGGGTTTTGACGACAATTTTGCCGCTTCACCATTGAAGTCAAACGAGTATCCTGCAACCTCGGTGCTCCGCCCCGCTCCCATCCGCGAGACCTGCATGCATCAGCCATTCGAGACCGCGTCCGCGTCAGCCGTTCCGATCTATTTCGTGACCAGGTCGAATTGGGCTGACATCAGCAAGGAGCTTCCGGCGCAGGCGCAGCAATTTGCTCTGGCCAACGACTTCACCGGCAAGCCCGGCAAGTGCCTGACGCTGCCCTCCCCTGACGGAAAGATCGCGCAGGTGCTGTTCGGCCTCGAAGAGGCGACGAGCAAATCCATCGACCTGTTCCGGCCCGGCGCGCTTCCCGGCCTGTTGCCGCCCGGAACCTATCGCTTTGCCAATGCGCCGCATGACATGCGGCTCGCCACGTTGGCTTTCGCGCTCGGAAGCTATCGCTTCGGCCGCTATCGCAAGGCGGAAGCGCCCGATGTGCGGCTGGTGTCGGCTGACGGCGTCGATATCGCCGACATCGCCCGGATGGCCGAGGCAGCCTCGCTGGCGCGCGACCTCATCAATACGCCGTCGAACGACATGGGGCCGGAAGAGCTGGCGCTGGCCGCCGAACAACTCGCGGCGCGTTATAGGGCGAACTTCAAGGCGATTGTCGGCGACGAACTGACGCGACAGAATTTTCCGCTGATCCATGCCGTCGGCATGGCCTCGACGCGCGCTCCGCGTCTGATCGATATCAGCTGGGGCAACCCTTCGCATCCCAAGGTGACGCTGGTCGGCAAGGGCGTCTGTTTCGATACCGGCGGGCTCGATCTGAAGCCTTCCAGCGGCATGCTGATCATGAAGAAGGACATGGGCGGTGCCGCCAACGTGCTGGCGCTGGCGCAGATGGTGATGGACGCCAGGCTGAAAATTCGCCTGCGCGTGCTGATCCCCGCCGTCGAGAACGCGGTGGCCGGCAACGCCTTCCGCCCGCTCGACATCTTCAAGTCGCGCAAGGGGCTTAACGTCGAGATCGGCAATACCGATGCCGAGGGCCGGCTGGTGCTGGCCGACGCACTGGCGCTGGCGGACGAAGAAAAACCCGATTTGCTGGTCGACCTGGGAACACTGACCGGTGCCGCACGCGTCGCGCTGGGTCCGGAATTGCCGCCGTTTTACACCAATGACGAGACGCTGGCACAGGACGTCGCGCGCTTCGCACAAACGGAGCGGGATCCATTGTGGCGCATGCCGCTGTGGCCGGCCTACGACTCCTGGCTGGATTCGAAAGTCGCCGACATCAACAACGCGCCGTCTGGCGGCTTTGCCGGCTCGATTATTTGTGCGCTGTTCCTGCAGCGTTTCGTCACCGACGCCAAAAGCTGGCTGCATGTCGATATCTACGGCTGGACGCCGTCGGCCAAACCGGCACGTCCCGAAGGCGGCGAATGCCAGGCCGCGCGCGCGATATACAAATTGTTGAGCGAACGCTATGGATGATCCGCGCCTGACGCCGGCACGCCCCGACCTTGCCGCCAAATATCTCGAGGGCAAGGTCAAGGCGGCGCGATTTGTGACCGGCGAGGAATTCTCTGTGATCGATGCGATCGCGCCGTTGCGCGAGGCGCCCGCGGCCGACGCCATGCTGCTGACACAGGCGCTAAAGGGCGAACGCGTCACGATCTACGATCGCAACGGCGAAGGCTTTTCCTGGGGCCAATTGAACAGCGACGGCTATGTCGGCTGGATACCCGACGCCGCGCTCGGCAAGCCGGCAGCCACGCCGACGCACAAGGTGACGGCGTTGCGGACCTTTGCGTTTCCGGCCGCCTCGATCAAGCAACCGCCGGTCGATACGCTGTCGATGGGGTCACTGATCACCGTGGCGCGCGAGGACGGCGTGTTCGCGGTGACCCGCGAAGGCTGGTACCTGCCGCAGCGGCATCTCGGCAGCATCGAGGCGATGGAGAAGGATTTCGTCGCGGTCGCCGAACGCTTCGTCGGCACGCCCTATCTGTGGGGCGGCAAGAGCAGCCTCGGGATCGATTGCTCCGGCCTGGTGCAGATCGCGCTGAACGCCGCCGGCACCGGCTGCCCGCGTGACAGCGACATGCAGCAGGACGGACTCGGCCGGGCGCTGACGCCGGCGGAAATGAGAAAACTACAGCGCGGCGACCTGATCTTCTGGAAGGGCCACGTCGCGATCGTGCGCGACGCCAATACCATCGTCCACGCCAACGCGCATCACATGGCAACGGCGATCGAAAACACTGTTGAAGCCATCGCGCGCATCAAGGCTGCAGGCAGCGACGTCACATCGATCAAGCGGCTTTAGACCTCAGCGGAGCCGTCGGGCACAGCTTCGATCCGGAATGCGGCAGCGAACAGCGCGCGGGTGTAGTCGCTCTTCGGATTCTTGAACAGCTCGGCCGCCGGGCCCTTCTCCACCACCTTGCCATGACGCATCACGATCAGATGGCTCGCCAATGACGCTACCACGCGCAGATCGTGCGAAATGAACATGTAGGTCAGGTCGTGCTTGCGCTGCAGCTCGCGCAAGAGATCGACCATTTGCGCCTGGAACAGCATGTCGAGCGCGCTGGTCGGCTCGTCCAGCACGACGAAATTCGGCTCCAGCACCACCGCGCGCGCGATCGAGATGCGCTGGCGCTGGCCGCCAGAGAATTCATGAGGGTAGCGGAACCGCATCTTCGCGTCGAGGCCGACGTCCTTCAGTGCCTTGATCACGCGCGTCTCGCGTTCCTCATAGGTCAATTTGGGCTGGTGCACGGTCAGCCCTTCGGCAATGATGTCGCCGACCGACATCCGCGGGCTGAGCGCGCCGAACGGATCCTGAAACACGATCTGCATGTCGCGGCGGAACGGCAGCATCGCCTTGAAGCGCAGGCTCTGGATGTTGTTGCCGAGAAACACGATCGGCCCGTCCGACGAGATCAGCCGCAGCAGCGCCAGACCCAGCGTGGTCTTGCCGGAACCGGACTCGCCGACGACGCCGAGCGTCTCGCCCTTGCGCACCGCGAGGCTGACGCCGTCGACCGCCTTGATGTGATCGACCGTTCGGCGCAGCAGGCCGCGCTTGACCGGAAACCAGACCTTCAGATTATCCGCCGACATTACCATCGGCGAATTCGGACGCGGCGGCGCCGGATCGGGCTTTGGTTCGGCCGCGAGCAAGTCTCGTGTGTACGAATGCTTTGGCGCCGTGAACACCTGTTCCACCGGTCCCTGTTCGACGATCTTGCCGCCATTCATGACGCAGACGACGTCGGCGATGCGGCGAACGATGCCGAGATCGTGGGTGATGAACAGCATGCTCATGCCGAGCCGGGTGCGGATCTCGGCCAGCAGTGCCAGGATCTGGGCTTGCACCGTGACATCGAGGGCGGTGGTCGGCTCGTCCGCGATCAACAGATCGGGCTCGTTGGCGAGCGCCATCGCGATCATGACGCGCTGGCGCTGGCCGCCGGACAATTGATGCGGATAGCTTTGCAGCCGCCGGTCGGGATCGGGAATGCCGACCTGGGTCAACAGCTCGAGTGTGCGGGCCCGCGCCATCGCGCCGCGGATGCCATTGTGGAGCAACAATATCTCGCCGATCTGCGCCTCGATCGTGTGCAGCGGATTGAGCGAGGTCATCGGCTCCTGGAAGATGATCGAGATGTCGTTGCCGCGGATCTCGCGCATCTCGTTCTCGGCCGTGGTCAGGAGATCGCGGCCGCGGAAACGGACGCTGCCGGACGGATGCGACGCGGTCTGATTGTGAAGGAGATTCAGGATATAGAAAGCGGTGACGGATTTTCCAGAGCCTGATTATGAGAACAGAGACTCGCTTTCGCTGCGAGTGATCGTATTC
>JBOHIT010000558.1:0-7491 GCA_050726155.1 Bradyrhizobium sp. | reverse complement strand
TCGAGAGAGAGTCTCCGGCCGCCCGTCGTGGAGAATCGACATGGCAAGCGCCGTTTCGAAGATCAAACTCAGTCCGTCCCGCGACATCCCCTTCAACAAGCTGGTCTTGAGCCAGTCGAACGTTCGCCGCGTGAAGGCCGGCGTCTCGATCGAGCAACTGGCGGATAGCATCGTGCTGCGCACCTTGCTGCAAAGCCTGAGCGTCCGGGCCGTCCTCGACGCCGACGGTCAGGAAACCGGCATGTTCGAAGTACCCGCCGGCGGGCGACGCTACCGTGCGCTCGAACTGCTTGTGAAGCAAAAGCGGATGGCGAAGACCCAGCCCGTGCCGTGCGTCGTCCGGGAAGGCGGCATCGCCGAGGACGATTCCCTCGCCGAGAATGACGAGCGGGTCGGCCTGCATCCGCTCGATCAGTTCCGCGCGTTTCAGAGTTTGCGCGACGGCGGAATGAGTGAAGAGGAGATTGGTGCCCGCCACTTTGTGACGCTGGCGATCGTCAAGCAGCGCCTGCGGCTGGCGTCAGTCTCGCCGAAGCTGCACGACGTCTATGCGGAAGACGGAATGACGCTCGAACAGCTCATGGCCTTCTCCGTAACCGCCGACCAGGCGCGGCAGGAGCAGGTGTGGGACAATGTGAGCCGCTCTCAACTCGATGAGCCCTACCAAATCCGGCGGATGCTGACGGAGAATACCGTCCGCGCCTCCGACCGCCGCGCCCACTTTATCGGACTCGATGCCTATGAGCAGGCCGGCGGCGCCGTCATGCGCGACCTGTTCGAGCACGACGATGGCGGCTGGCTGCGGGACGTGCCGCTGCTCGATCGTCTCGTCACCGAGAAGCTGAAGGTGGAGGCCGAGACCATTGCGGCCGAAGGCTGGAAGTGGATCGCGGTGGCGGTGAACTTCCCCTATGGGCACACCGACGACCTGCGCGATCTGGACGGTGTGCCGGCCGATTTAACCGATGAGGAGCGTGCGACGATCGATGCGCTCAAGGCCGAGTCCGACAAGCTCGAGGCCGACTATCAGGACGCTGACGAACTGCCGGACGAGGTCGATCAACGGCTCGGGGAGATCGAGACTGCGCTGTCGGCCTTCGAAACGCGGCCGGCGATCTACGATCCCTCCGACATCGCCCGCGCCGGCGTTTTCGTCAGCATCGATGACGAAGGTGTCCTGACGGTCGATCGCGGCTATGTCCGACCCGAAGACGAAGCGCCTGTCGTCGTCGATGCGGAGGCGGAATCCGCTGTCGGTGGCGAGACGACTGACGGGGAGGAGGCCGATACCTCGGTTCGGCGCGCGGTCATCACTGTCGGCGGTGCTCCGGTCGAACCTGAAGATGACGAGGACGACGCCATCAAGCCGTTGCCGGACCGGCTCATCACCGAGCTGACCGCACATCGGACATTGGCGCTCCGCAATGCGCTGGCGGGCAATCCGGCGGTGGCCTTCGCTGCGGTGTTGCACAATTTCGTGCTGGCGACGTTCTATCGCTTCGCGACATCGAACGGTTGCTTGGAGATTGCCGTCCGCTCACCGACTCTCCCGCCGCAAGCGCCGGGGCTGAATGACACCGCTTCGGCCAAGGCGATCGACATACGCCATGATGCGTGGAAGGTGAGATTGCCCAAGGAGGAGGGCGACCTCTGGGATGCGCTGATTGCGTTCGACGCGGCCGAGCAATCGTCCTTGTTCGCGCATTGCGCCTCGTTCGGCGTCAACGCGCTCTATGAGCCGGCCAATCGCTACAATTTAGGCCGCGTCTCCGCGCATGGCGTTCGCCACAGGCTCGACCAGGCCGACGTCCTGGCGCGCGCTGTCGGCCTCGACATGGCCGCGGCAGGCTGGACCACGAGCGTCGACAATTATCTCGGCCGGGTCACCAAGCCCCGCATTCTCGAAGCGGTGCGCGAGGCCAAGGGAGAGTCGTCGGTGCAGCTCATCGACCACCTCAAGAAGGGTGACATGGCCCGCGAGGCCGAACGCCTCTTGGAGGGGACGGGCTGGCTGCCCGAACCGCTTCGGCTTGCCGAGACCGACGCCGCCAGCGATGCGGCAACCAATGAAGCGGAGGCTCTGCCCGAGTTCCTCGCTGATGACGACGAGGTCGAGGCCGAGACCGACGAAGATCACCCGCATGTCGCCGCGGCCGAATGATCCGCACCTCACGGGGCGGCGATAGCCGCTCCGCAGGGAGCTGTCTCCATCCAGTCCCATCCACAAGCCCGGCCCTGCACTGGCAGGAACCCGCCGGGCTTTCATCGTTTCAGGAGAACATTCATGTCTGCTCACCATGTCTACGACAATGCACCGCTCGGTTCACTCATCCGATACTCCGACGGCACGCCGAAGCCTCCCCCGCGCTTCACCAAGAAGCTCGCCGCGTGGCAAAATCGCAACGGCGTCGCGCGTCTCGTCAAGAAGGAACCGCAGCGCGATCGGCCAACCTATACGTCGCCCGCCAGCATCACCCTCCACGAGGGTGATTTCGCGAGTGGTGGCGTGGTGCTGATGAAAATTCTGCGTACGCATTCCGTCGATGGCGATCTCCAATTTGAGATCATCGAACGACCCGCCATCGGTGCCGTGCGCATCCTCCAGGAGCACGCCGGCGCCGCCGAACTGCTTCATCTTGCCGAAAACCGTGACGCCGCCGAACGTTGGTTGGGACAACATCACTATTCCAACGTGCGCCTCGAGGACGTCACGGAGGATGAAGTCGGTGCCGATGTCGTCGAGGGGCGGGCCGCCTGACCCGCCGCTCCAACCACCTTGCCCGCTTCACCTCATCGAGCCCGGCCACCGCGCCGGGCTCTTTCCATTTCAGGAGAACCATCATGAACGATCCACAATCGACACCCCAGCCCGCCATTGACGGCATTGCATTCGACCAGAAGCACCGCGAATACGCGCACCGTGCTGAGGAGCTTTTGGCAGCCAACAAGGCCGTCTTGTTTGATTCACTCGCCGCCGCCGGAATCGAAAACGTGATCGTCACGTTTGACGGCTACGGCGACAGCGGCCAAATTGAAGGCATCAACGCCGGGGAAGGGGAGCAAACCATCCCACTGCCATCCGACCGGATCGAGATTGCGCGGACAGCTTGGGGAAGCCCCGAGATCGAGCGTCAAACCCTGACCGTTCGCGAGGCCATCGAAACGCTGGTCTATGATTTCCTCCGACAGGTCCACTCCGGTTGGGAGATCAACGACGGCGCCTATGGCGACTTCACCTTCGACGTCGCTGAGCGGACGATCAAGCTCGACTATAACGAGCGATACACGTCGTCCGAAAACTACTCCCACGAGTTTTGAGGAGGCGACAATGGGACATCCTTATCACCACGCGCTGTCCTCGGTGCGCAAATGGGGCGGGGCGGCCGAAAATTATCTGCCGCTGCATCAATGGTTCGACGAATCGAAGGCGATCACCGCCGACTTCCGTCATCGCGCGTTGCGTCATCACGCCGAAGGTATCTTCATGCTGGAGCGCTTCTTCGGCGCGACGATCACAATATCGACCGGCCGCGTCGTGCCGGTCAGATTGATCGGCGAGCAGCACGTTATCGAGGATCTCGGGTTCATCCCGACCTTCGCCGACTGGGTGCGCTGCATCAGGCCCGAACCCTGGATGGGCCGGGCCCAGCCGATCCACCGGCAGGTCGATCCTTTTGCGTCCGCCACCTGACCACCGGAACCGCCTTCTCACCCTTCATCCGATCAGCCCGGCTACGCGCGTCGGGCTACCTGCTTACGCCCTTTCGCCACCTCGCCGACGGCAATCCTTACGACGCCTATTTGCCGCCAGTCGAAACCCTGCTGGGACAACCCCAACCTGATCCCGTTGCGATGTGTCGCGTCTGGACGCGGCGGTTCGCACGTCAACGGGCAAGCCGTTTCCGCATCGCCTTCGGCGATGCGTGACATGCGAAACCTGAACCGCGTCTTCTGACCTGCTCACCGCAACGGGAAGATCAGAGGGCAGTAGCGATGTGCAGGGTTCTCAACAAGCGCAAGTCAGGCATTCCGGCAGGTGCCATCTACATCGGCCGCGGGAGCAAATGGGGCAATCCGCTCCGGATCGGCCCTGACGGCGATCGTGCGACCGTCATTGCCAAGCACGAGTGCTGGCTGCGCGATCAGCACCATCTGCTGCGTGAACTTGACGAACTGCGCGGGCACGATCTTGTCTGCTTCTGCGCACCGCTAGCTTGCCATGGCGATCTCTTGCTGTGGCTTGCCAATGCATCCCGCGAACACAGGATCGCGTGGTGGCGCGGCCAAATCGGCCATGAGGCATTGAGGTGCGGCTAGGCCGTGCGCGTCGAAATCAGTGCGGGGCGTTGCGGCGTCCGCGTCGCCACACGCCCTGAGAGGAAGAGGGCGGCCGGGACGGATTTGAGCCGGCGTGGTCGAGAGAGCGCCCCGCGGCTCGATCCTTCCCCAGCTCTTTCGAGGTTCTCACCATGACATCGCCTTCCATCTCCGTGGCCGCTGTCGCTGCCGCGCCGCTTTCCGTTGCGTCCAGTTCTGTGACGAAGGCCGGCGCGATTGCTAGCGCCGCGCATCATCTTCTTCTGCATATCGAGCGCGGTCAGCGCATCGATGCGCCGATGCTGCGCGAGGCGATGGAGAGTGCCTTTGGCGCCTCCGACGCCGATGGCGGGTGGAGCTGGAAGACGGCTTACGATGCCTGCGAGGCGGCGACCGTTCTGTTCGTTCGCAAGTTCGGTCCGGCCATGCGCGCGCGTGCCGCTTCGCCTGCCGCGATGCTGCCGATGCTGGGAAAGATCGCCGGCCTTCTTCCCACCCACACACGCCGCTCGGAAGAGAGCGAAGCGCTTCAGCAGTTCAGTACACCAATTATACTCGGGCTTGCGGCCAGCACCGCCGCCGCGATCACGCCTGCGGACATTGTGTTGGAGCCTTCGGCCGGCACGGGCCTGCTCGCCATCCTGGCCGAACTGTCGGGCGCATCGCTCGTTCTCAACGAGCTCGCCGAAACCCGCGCAAAACTTCTCTCGCTTCTCTTTCCCGGCATCGCCGTCACCCGTTTCGACGCCGCGCATATCGACGACCATCTCGACGCCGGCATTACGCCAAGCGTCGTGCTGATGAATCCGCCGTTCTCGGCCATTGCCAATGTCGATCGCCGCATGGCCGATGCCGCCTTGCGGCATATCGCGTCGGCCCTGGCGCGGCTCTGCGAAGGGGGCCGGTTGGTCGCTATCACCGGGGCCAGTTGTTCTCCAGACAATCCGGTCTGGCGCGAGGCCTTCATCCGGTTGCAGGAACGTGGGCGCGTCGTCTTCACCGCCGCTATTGCTGGCGCCGTGTTTGTCAAGCACGGTACTGCCATAGAGACACGCCTGACCGTGATCGACCGGTTACCCGCGGACGATGCGAGCGTATTTCCGTCGTCTCCTGGCGTGGCGCCGGACGTGGCCACGCTGCTCGGCTGGGTCACGGAGTGCGTTCCAGCACGGTTGACGATCGCGAGGGCTGTTGTCGCTCCGTCGATCATGCGTCCGGCCATTCCCCGAACAGTCCGCGCCTATGCCATGCGCCCTTCCGGCATCACGGCTCCCACACCGGATCCCGCGGCCGTTGAGCTCGTTTATGAGACCGTCGCATGGACACCGGCTGAGAGCGGCCGGATCACCGAGGCGCTTTATGAAGAATACGCGCTTCAATCGGTCTGTATTCCCGGCTCTCAGCCACATCCCACCAAGCTGGTACAATCCGCCGCCATGGCGTCGGTGGCACCGCCGATCCCGTCCTATCGGCCGCATCTTCCGACGGATGTCATCACCAGCGGCCTGCTGTCCGATGCGCAGCTTGAGTCCGTCATCTATGCCGGAGAGGCCCACTCTCAGTTCCTCATGGGATCATGGACTGTTGACGAGACTTTTGACCTCGTCTGCGCGGCGCGCGACGATGCTGACAATCCCGTACAATTCCGGCGTGGCTGGTTTTTGGGAGATGGCACCGGCGCGGGCAAGGGCCGTCAGGTCGCCGGCATCCTGCTCGATAACTGGCTGAAGGGGCGCCGCCGTGCGGTGTGGGTCAGCAAGTCCGACAAGCTGATCGAGGACGCCCGGCGCGACTGGTCGGCGCTCGGAGTGGAACGGCTTTTGGTGACGCCGCTCTCGCGGTTCCGGCAGGGGACGCCGATCCGGCTGGAGCAGGGCGTCCTTTTCACCACCTATGCCACGCTGCGCTCCGACGCGCGCGACGAGAAAGTATCGCGGGTGAAACAGATTGTGGAATGGTTGGGCGCCGATTTTGACGGTGTCATCATCTTCGATGAGTCTCATGCGATGCAGAATGCCGCGGGCGGCAAGGGTGAGCGCGGCGACCAGGCGGCGTCGCAGCAGGGCCGTGCCGGACTTCGCCTGCAGCACGCCCTGCCCAACGCGCGCATCGTCTACGTCTCGGCGACCGGCGCCACCACGGTGCATAACCTCGCCTACGCCCAGCGCCTCGGGCTCTGGGGCGGCGAAGACTTTCCGTTTGTGACGCGCGCGGAATTCGTCGAGGCGATCGAGGCTGGCGGCGTCGCGGCAATGGAAGTGCTCGCCCGCGATATGAAAGCGCTTGGCCTCTATACGGCCCGCTCCCTTTCCTATGAGGGCGTCGCGTACGAATTGGTCGAGCACCGTCTGACCGACGAACAGATCCGCATCTACGATGCTTATGCGGGGGCCTTCTCGATCATCCACAACAATCTTGAGGCCGCCATGCAGGCGGCGAACATCACGGGCGCGACGGGCACGCTCAACGCGCAGGCAAAATCCGCGGCCAGGTCCGCGTTCGAATCGGCAAAACAGCGTTTCTTCAATCATCTGATCACGGCGATGAAGACTCCGTCTCTGATCGAGTCGATCGAGCACGACCTGAGGGACGGCCATGCCGCCGTAATCCAGATCGTTTCGACAGGCGAGGCGTTGATGGAACGCCGCCTTGCGGAAATCCCGACGGAGGAATGGGGTGACGTGCAGGTCGACATCACGCCGCGCGAATATGTGCTGGATTATCTGGCATATGGCTTTCCCACCCAGCTCCACGAGCCGTTTACCGACAGTGAAGGCAATTTGTCGTCGCGTCCGGTCTATCGCGGCGGCCAACCCGTGCAATGCCGGGAGGCCGTCGCACGTCGTGACCGCTTGATCGAGAGACTGGCGTCATTGACGCCGGTGCATGGCGCGCTCGACCAGATCGTGCAGCGCTTCGGCACCGACATCGTGGCCGAGGTGACGGGCCGCTCCCGCAGGATCGTCCGCAAGCGAGGGGCGGACGGCATCGATCGATTAGTCGTTGAGAACCGCGCCGGCTCCGCCAACCTTGGCGAGACCCAGGCATTTATGGATGACACGAAACGCATCCTCGTCTTCTCCGACGCGGGCGGTACCGGGCGTTCCTATCACGCTGACCTCGCGGCAAGGAACCGAAGGCTCAGAGTCCATTATCTTCTGGAAGCGGGATGGA
>JBOHIT010000557.1:0-7899 GCA_050726155.1 Bradyrhizobium sp. | reverse complement strand
CGAGCGTGTTGTCGGCAATGCCGAGGTCATCCAGCTTTTTCAGGAGCCCGCCCACGACGTAATCGAGTTCCTGCATACCGTCGGAATATAGTCCGAGGCCGGTCTTGCCGTCCCAGCGCTTGGATAGACGCGTCCAGACATGCATCCGGGTGGTGTTGTGCCAGAGAAAGAACGGCTTGCCAGCCTTGCTGGCGCGGTCCATGAAGTCCGTCGAGCGCGTGAGAAGATCGTCCTCCACCGTCGTCATGCGCTCCCGTGTAAGCGGTCCGGTATCCTTGATGGTCTGCTTGCCAATCTTCCCGAAACGCCTGTCTTCGGTTGGATCGTCCCTGTCGCTAGCCTTGCATTCGAGAACTCCGCGCGGACCAAACGTCTCCTTGAATTTCTCATTGCCCTTCGGATAGTCGTCCTGCTCGGGCTCCTCCTCTGCGTTGAGATGATAAAGATTGCCGTAGAATTCGTCGAAGCCATGTACGGTCGGCAAATGCTCGTTGCGGTCGCCAAGGTGATTCTTGCCGGTCTGGCAGGTCATGTAGCCGAGCGGCTTGAGCAAATCGGCAATGGTGGGATCCTCGGCCTGCATGCCCTGCTTGGCTCCCGGCATTCCGACCGTTGTTAGGCCGGTTCGCATCGGTATCTGCCCGGTGATAAACGCTGCGCGCCCGGCCGTACAACTCGCTTGGCCATAATGATCGGTGTGCAGCGCGCCTTCTGCGGCGATACGGTCGATATTTGGAGTCGGGCCGCCCATCATGCCGCGATTATAGGCACCGACGTCGAACCAGCCGATGTCGTCGGCCATGATCAGGAGAATGTTCGGTTGGCGTCCGGGTGGCGCCGCCTGAACGGAAGGCGCCGCTTTCTGAGCCTGCGCCAACGCCCCGGAAGTCAACGTCACCGCCGCCACCAAGGTCGAAGTGCCCAGAAGGATGTTCCGTCGATTGAACGACCGGTCGTCAGCATTACCGGACGGGAGGGTCGCCCGATCCTTGTTGTCTATGTCACTCAATTCGACTCTCCTTCATTGCAACACCAGTGGAAATCATCAAGTCGGCGGATTTCTACGGACACAGCGGAATCCGAGGTGACTGGTCGAGGTATCTATCGCTTCGGCATGCCGCGCCGCCGGGCGATAGCGGCGGCAATAGTTCGGCGCGCACAGGTGCGAGCCTCCCTTGATCACCTTGCGTGGAATTCTGATGTTGGGCTGCTGCGGATCAAAGCTGCCCTCCTCGCGCCCGCCGCGTGGGTTTTCCGGGATGCAGCACGCCTTCGGCGCGTCGGGTTCGTGTTTTGGGGCGTACCAGTCCGACGTCCATTCCCAGACATTGCCGATCATGTCGTGAATGCCGTAACCGTTCGGCGGAAACGCCGTCACCGGCGAGGTACGCTCGTAACCGTCCTCATGGGTATTGTGCAGCGGGAATTCGCCCTGCCAGGTATTGGCCATGTGCACGCCATCAGGCGCAAATTCATCGCCCCACGCGAATTCGGCGCCGTCGAGCCCGCCGCGCGCGGCGAACTCCCACTCGGCCTCGGTCGGCAGGTCCTTGCCCGCCCATTGCGCATAGAGCCGCGCATCCGCGTAGGACACGTGCACCACAGGATGTTCGTTCAGGACGTTGGTGTTGCTCTTGGGCCCGTAGGGATGCCGCCAGTTGGCACCTTTCATGAAGGTCCACCACTGGCTGAAGTCGCGCAAATCGTAGGTCGAGTGCGGCCGCTCGAACACCAGCGAGCCCGCGTAGAGCATGTGTGGCAACGCTCCCGGATAATCCTTCGGGTCGGGCGGAATTTCGGCAAAGGTCTGGTGGCCGGTTTCGATGACGAACCGCGCGAACTGACGGTTCGTCACCGGCGTGCGGTCGATCCAGAAGCCATCCACCGTCACATGATGGCTGGGGGCCTCCTCGGGATAATGACGGTCGGAGCCCATGCGAAACGTGCCGCCGGGAATCCAAACCATGCCGCTGGTCCGGCTGTCGTCCGATGGCTTTTCATCCCGCTCGGCTTGCAGCAACGTCATGACGCAGACCCCTGACGCGCGCGGTTACGGGCAATAGTCCCAAAAACCCTGCGTCTTGCCCGGGTCGGTGTAGTACCAGCACATGCCGGGCCCCGGCGCGGAGCCGGCATAGGCTGCTGCGGAAGCAGCTGCGACGAATCCAATCGCTGCGCCAGCCGCGATCGCGCCGCCTCTCGGCCACCGGTACCAGCCGGGGCGCGCCCAGCCGCCTCTTCTCACAACCACCGCCGTGTTACGAACCGCGACGTTGCCACGCGGGCCGACGACGCCAGCTCCGCGGGTGACGACCGCGCCGCCACGCCGTCCTACGGCAACGCGGCCACCGCGTGCGACTGCACGAACTTCAATCAGGTCTGGGTTGGATTGGCCGGCGATGGCTCGTGCGGCAAGCAAACGCGTCGCGCCGATATTCAGCGCCGATGCGGGAGCCGATATTGCGCCCGTTCCAAGCGTCATGGCGCAAGCAAAAATGCCAAGTAATTTCAGTAGGTCACGTCCCTGACGATCGACCGCCGTCTTTGACGAACGCATTGTCGAGCCCTTTCATTTTCAACTCCGCCGGACCGCCCGGCGAAGGAATCAAGTCAGCCCCTCTTCCCGATCTTTCGACGCACAAATTTCGTGCAGCCTCCTTTTCTCACCTGGACGCTGGTGATGCAGCGCCAACACGGCTTCCGCTCTCAGAAATTGCACGATAGTTCAATGCCAAGCGCGTGTGATGTGCAGTTCGTGCCAATTATCGGTCGCGCTGCGGCACGTTTAATGGAAACTCTCCAACAACGACTCGTCTGCCGCGGTCTTGTGCGCGTCATGTTTTACGAAAATTTGCCGAGCATTCGGGTACACGGATCTCCAACATGCCGTATGTGCGACACGATCTTTTGCACCGCGGCAGATCGCCTTCGATCCAAAATAATCATTGTCGCCAGTCAGTTGTATGGCCTACCATGTTCGCGTGGCAGTCGAGACGCATTCGGATGGGCAAACGCCTTTCGGTCACTAGCTGTGACCTAAATGGCTTCGAGGGACTGCATCAGGCGGTGCAGGGTTCGCATGTTGACGTCATGCAGCTCCGGCGCGGCAGGCTGCGCGGCACGCTGTCGCACGTCGGCATCGGTGATTTCTCCCTCAGCGTCGGCTCGTTCAACCTCGGCGTCCGCACGCAGCGCACCTCCAGCGACGAGAAGCTGATCGTCGGGATGCTGCTGTCGGCGGAAGACCGCGTCACCCATTTTGCCTTCGACATGCGCCCGGCGGATGTGCTGGTGATTCCGCCGGAGGTCGAGCACGACGGCATCTTCCATGGCGCCTCGTCCTACGCGGCGCTACGCTTCGATCTCGCCGACGTCGCTGACATCTTCGCCGGTGAAGCGCGGCTGAGCGATCCCGCGACCTGGCTCGAGAAAAAGCGCTATCGCGCCGATCCCGCCATCGCGACGATGACGGCGGGCCGCTTGCCGCAGATCGTCTCCCGCCTCGCGCGGCATCAGGACGCGCTGACGGAAGCATCAGCCGATTTCTGGAAACGCGCCATCCTCGATTGCATCAACGCGACGATCTTCCAGTCGTTGCCACCGGACGAGACTGGCTCGCTGCCGTCGGCGCTGCGGCTGGTGCATGATGTCGAGGATTATCTCGCCGCCGCCGAAACGCGGCCGGTGCATGTTTCGGAGCTTTGCGCCGCCTTTCGCGTGTCGCGGCGCGGGCTGCACCGCGCCTTTCATGACGCATTCGGCATCGGGCCGGTCACGTTCCTGCGCCACAAGCGGCTTTGCGCGATCCACTCCGCGCTGAAGGAAAGTTCGCCCGGCGAGACAACCGTCACCGAGATCGCCCTGCAACAGGGTTTTGTCGAGCTCGGGCGGTTCGCTCAATACTATCGCACATTGTTCGGCGAATACCCCTCAGAGACCTTGGGGTTGAGGGGCCGTGGCGCGGCGATCGCACATTGAGCGGCGAACGCTGCATCGCGCTTCGCGTATGATGCTCAGGCCATTCTCGGCAATCGTTCGGTGCCGCGACCGTTTGTCACCACTGAATCAACTGATTCGCCGGTCGTGCCCCTCCCAAAACGGCTTGCGCAGTTCGTCGTCCGAGCAAGGTGAAGCAAAGGCGTTCGGCGATCGCCCATCCGAGGAGGGTCGTTGCGGCAAGCTCTTCTGCGGCCGAAATCACCAGCGGCACCCTCAGAGCCGTCCGGTCACCGATCTCGATCGTCCTGTTCGCTGCGAGGTCACCCTTAAATGCGGAGGTCAAAGCGGCGTCGATGCGCAGCAGTGCGTCGCGACCCGGTGAGAATTCGGTCCATGATGGCAGCCTGCGGGAGTGATTGGCTGACACATGATCGGCAAGGGCGACCGACAGCAGGACCACCCGTGGTGAGGGGCCGGTGGCTAGTTGAGCGCCCACTGCGCAGCTCCGGTGGCCCAGGCGCGGCCGCTGTCGCGGCTTCATTTACAATGTCCTGGCAACGCGGGACGGCCATGGCTTCCGTTGCCGACATAGCCGAAAGACGGACCGCCACTGCCGGCGCTTCCCGTTGCGCCATACGCAGGAAAGGATAGTCTTGCCGAAAAAGCGCCTTCAGAATTGAAGCCGGGACTCGGGAGGAGCTCGCCGTTGGTGGAAACAGAAGGCCGCGTCGCGGAAAGTGTCGTCGTGGCGCAGGCCAAGGCGGCGAGCCCGCGCGAGGCCGCCGAAAGTATTGCGAGCCAGTTCGCATCGGCCGAACTCGCGATGGTCGTGGTTTTCGTTTCGCCGTTCTACGATCCTCAGTCCTTCATCCGGGAAATCACTGAGCGGATGCCTGATACGCCGGTTTTCGGTTGTACGACCGCCGGCGAACTTGCTCCGCAAGGCTGGGACGAAGACAGCGTCGTCGCGCTGGGATTCGACGCTAAGGACTTCATTATTTCCGCCTGCGCCCTGCCCGAGCTCTCCTCGTTTCGGGTCGACCACGGAAGGGCACTGTGCGGAGACCTGCACCGGGAATTCAACCGCCGGACCGAGCATTGCGACGCCCGCTACGGTTCCTTCGGTCTACTGTTCATCGATGGCATGTGCCAACGCGAGGAGGCGGTGATATCGACAATCTACGGATCGCTTGAAGATATGCCGGTGATTGGCGGCTCCGCCGGCGACGGCTTGCGCTTCGAAAGATCTTGGGTCTTCCACGAAGGCAACGCCTGCACGGATACTGCGGTCTTGATTCTTATCAAGACCCGGCTGCCGTTCCGGCTGTTCAAGTGCGATCATTTCGAGCCGACCTCCACCAAGATGGTGGTGACCGAGGCCGACATCGAGCGGCGTATCGTCAAGGAGATCAATGCCGAGCCCGCAGCGCTCGAGTACTCGCGCGCAGTCGGTCTCGGCGACACCAAGCTCGATGCGTTTTCGTTCGCAGCCCATCCCGTTTTGGTGCGTGTTGGCGGCGCATACTACGCACGATCGATCCAACGCATGGATCCCGACGGATCGCTCCACTTCTTCTGCGCCATCGATGAGGGTATGGTGCTGACGGTCGCCCGCGCCATCGACCCCGTAGATTCGACAAAGAACCTTCTCGACGAGATAAAGTCCGAAATGGGCGAGGTATCCATCTTTATCGGCTTCGAGTGCGTTCTTCGGCGGCTCGACGTTGAGCAACACCAGCTATCTCGAGAAATGTCCGATCTCTATCGCCGCAACAACGTGATTGGGTTCCATACCTACGGTGAACAATACCATTCAATGCACGTCAACCAGACCCTTACTGGTGTCGCGATCGGCAGGCGAGCCAAGCCATGACTGAACGGCAGCCCACCAAAATCGCGTTGCTGGAGCGCGAAGCGGCCAAGCTCAGAAAGATCAACGCAGCGCTGATGTCGCGAGTCGAGCGGTCCACCGACCAACAGCTCAATGCCTTCTCGTTGTTCGAGACTGCCATAGCTCTCGATCAGCAGGTTCGCGACCGCACTCACCAGCTGAAAAATGCGTTGCAGTCGCTTGAGAAGACTAACGGTCATCTGTTCCAGGCCAAGCAGCAGGCAGAAGCCGCTAGTTCACTGAAATCGTCGGTGTTGATTTCGGTCACTCACGACTTGCTGCAGCCCCTCAATGCGGCTCGCCTGACGCTTTCCGTGCTGGCGGAATCGGCGGATTCTCCCAAGGGTGCCGCACTCACCGAGCAGATTGACCGATCTCTGGCGACCCTGGAGGCGTTGTTGCGAACGCTTCTCGATATTTCGAAACTCGACGCGGGCGTACTGAAGCCTGAGTTCCGGCCAGTCACCATCACTTCACTGTTCGAACCGTTGCAACAGGAATTTGCCGCGATCGCGGCCAAGCGCAATCTCTCCCTCAGGATTCGCCCCTGTCGCGAGTCGGTGATATCCGATCCGCTCATGCTGCGGCGGATGCTGCAGAACCTGCTCGCCAATGCATTGCGCTACACGCAACGCGGGCGAGTGCTAATGGGTTGCCGAATGCGTAACGGCAGCCTTTGCATCGAGGTCCACGATACCGGACCTGGTATTCCCGAAGCACAACACGAATCCATCTTCATGGAATTTCAACGCGGCGAAACCAGCATGGGCGATCATGCCGGCGTCGGGCTTGGATTATCGATCGTCCGACGTTTTGCGACGGCGCTTCAACATGAGATACGGCTGAAGTCGCGACCAGGAAAAGGTTCGATCTTCTCCGTTACGGTCCCGCTCAGCGAACCGGGCGATGACGCTCACGCCACCGCTGCGCCTCCAAGTTCGGAATTTACTATCGGCCTGCTGGAGGGCGCCAAAGTCCTTTTGATAGAGAACGATCTGGCGAGTGCAGAAGCCATGGCGCACCTCCTGGAACAATGGGGTTGCGACGTGGCGGTAACGAATTCCACTTCGGATGCGCTGGAGCGCATTCACGCCCTCGACGGCATTCCCGACGCTATCGTGGCTGACCTTCATCTTGACAACGGCGAGACCGGCATCGAGGCCGTCGAATTCATTTCCAGGGCAATCAGCACGCGGGTTCCCGCAATCATCGTGACGGCCGATCATTCAGACAAGGCCACCCAGGACGTCTCTTCGATGGGATACGAACTCTTGAAGAAGCCAATTAAGCCCGCCGAGATGCGTTCACTGCTATCGTTCCTGCTCGCTTGACAGACTGGAACTCGCTCCCGGAATACCCGGGACCGCATCGTCCCTATTTCGACCTGAGAAAGTCAAGCGTTGACATCCGGACGATGGCCTCGGTTCGGCTGCGAACGCCCATCTTGCGCAGGACGTCGGAAACGTGGACTTTTACTGTCGTCACCGTAATATCCAACTCGTACGCGATATGCTTATTTTGCAACCCTCGACAGATCATGTCGAGCACGCGAAGTTGCTGAGAAGTAAGACGGCCGAGGAAAACGAGCAGTTCCCTGGTGTCGGCGTGGGCCTGCTTGGCCGTCGCTGGATCCTGTTGGCGTTTCGGAAAGCAAACCGCACCCTCGAGAATGGATCGGATCAGCCTCGCCATTTCGGTCGTTGGCGTGGATTTGGGTATGTAGCCAGCGATGCCGAGCGCCGTCGCACCGCCGATGATCCGGGCGTCCTCATATGCAGAAACAATGACCAACGCACTGCGCGGCGCGGCAACGCGGACGCGGAAGGCACCAAGCAGTCCCGTGGTCTCCGGCATCGATAGATCAAGCAAGACAAGGTCCACGGCACCATGCGCGGCAAGCACATCCAGCGCGCCATCGATCGAGGTCGCCTGGAGGATGTCGGCGTTGGGAAAAGCTGCACTGACAACACCGACCAGCGCATCGCGAAACAACGGATGATCCTCGACGACAAGAAGCCGGGGCGATCCCACTCCTTCCGTCGTTGGGCCTTGTCGCGTCAGAGTCGTTG
>JBOHIT010000556.1:0-15322 GCA_050726155.1 Bradyrhizobium sp. | reverse complement strand
CACCATTCTTGCGCACGTCAAAGTTGGTGGGCACGCTTCGCTTTGCCCACCCTACGAAGATTTAACCACCCGCCCACACGTCCAGCACGTAGCGGTTCTTCGCTCCGAGATCGTCGATCCAGCGCAGTCCGGCTGCTTCATCCGCACCGGTGCGTTCGCGATAGATCGAGACCAGCGCTGCCTTGACGTCCGGTTCCATCTTGCCGCCGTCGCCGCAGACATAGACGATCGCGCCCTTCTCGATCAGGTTCCAGACTTGGTTCTTCTGCGCCGCCACCTGATGCTGGACATAGGTCTTGGGGCCGTCGGCGCGCGAGAACGCGGTATGCAGTTCGGTGATGCCGCTGGCGGCGAACGCCTTCAGTTCATCCGCATAGAGATAGTCCTGCTCGGGATTGCGGCAGCCGAAGAACAGCATAGCCGCGCCTAAGCTCGCGCCCTTCGCCTTGCGGTCGGCGCGCTCCTGCAGGAAGCCGCGGAACGGGGCGAGACCGGTGCCGGGTCCGATCATGATGATCGGCACCGACGGGTCGTCCGGCAGGCGGAAGCCGGCCTTGGTTTCGCGCACGGTAGCGTGGATGGTGTCGCCGGCACGGCGGCCGGCGAGATAATTCGAGCAGACACCCTTGTAGACGCCGCGGCCCGAACTGGCGGGCGCCTCGACCACGCCGACGGTCACGCTGCAACGCGAGGCATCGCCCGCCGGTGACGACGAGATCGAGTAATAACGCGGCGCCAGCAGCGACAGCATTTCCAGATAGGCGTGGAACGGTAGCTCGCAGGCCGGATATTCCTCCAGCAGGTCGAACACCGATTTGCGCTTTCCGATAACGTCGTTGCGATAGAGCTCGGTCGAGGCGGCGTCGTCGCCGATATAAGCCAGCAATTTCGGCTTGGTCATCGGACACCGCGTCTGTTCCGACATGATCTGGATCTGCTTGCGGGTCGCGATCTGCTGCAGCTCGACGAATTCGGTCAGAAGCCGCCCGACCGAGACGACGTCGCCGACCGGCAGTTGCGCGCGGCGGCCTTCGGCGACCGCGAGCCTGATCTGGTCGGCCGGCAGGAAGCCGAAACGACGCGCGACGGAATCGACCAGCGCCGGGTCGTTGCGCGGCACCACGCTGAGATGGTCGCCGACGCGATAGGAAATACCCGGCGGTAACTGCACTTCGATATGCCGCGTCGAACGATCCGACGGATTGGCGCCGGACTTGTTCTGTAGCTCGGAATTGAGCTGCACCTTCATCGGCGAAACGCCACCCTGCGCCACGATCGTGTTGACCGCGGTCGGCGCCACCGGTTCGATCACATAGAGCGGCGCATCGTCGGCACTGCGGCTGAGCGTCGAATCAACGCCCAGCTCCTTCATCGCCGCGGGCGCAGCCGCCGTAAACCATTTTTCGAACTGGCCGTCGAGGTCGCTGCGGGCATCACCCTCGCCGCGTGCCGAGAGGCTGCGCGCGCCATGCGCCGCCATTTGCTCGTCGATGCTGCGCGGCACCGACTGATAGGTCGCCGCCCAGTCGCTGTTGCCGCAGCCGAACACCGCGTAGCGGACTTTTGCCAATGCGTCCTTGGCCAGGCCGCCGCCCAGCCACTTGACGAATTGAGTGGCGTTGTCGGGCGCCACGCCATTATAGGAGGCGCAGAAGATCAGGACACCGCCCTGTTCCGGCAGTTTGCCGACGTAATCATCGAGGGCGCCGAGCTTGGTTGCAAAGCCATTGACCTCGGCAAGGTCGGCGACGCGGGTGGCCAGTTCTTCCGCCGTGCCGAGGTTCGATCCATAGAGCACCAACAGCGGCGTGTTGTGTCCGGGCCGGGTGCGGGCCTGCGGCGCCGCCGTGTTCGAGGCTGCGACGGCTGCAGCGGCACGACCGGCGAAGGCGCCACGATCCTTGTCGACGCGCGGCCGCACCTTGATCTTGAAGCCGTCGGGCTTGATCGTCAGCGTCTCCTTCAGCTGCATCTGGTAGCGGTGATTGTCGATCAGCTTGAAACGCTGCAGGATCATGCCGATCGCCAGCGCCGCCTCGTGCATCGCAAAGCCACGCCCGATACAGGCGCGCTGGCCGTTGCCGAACGGTTTCCAGGCGTTGACCGGGCGCTTGGCTTCGGCCTCGCGGCTGAAATTCTCCGGGTCGAACGCATCCGGGTTCGGTCCCCACACGCTGGGATCTCGGTGCAGCGCCATGACAAGCACGGTGACGAAGGTGTTCTTCTTCAGCTTGTATTTGCCGCCGATGGTCTCGTCCTGCAGCGGCGCGATGCCATAGGCCGGCGCCGGCGGCCACAGCCGTAGCGCCTCCTTCAGTATCTGCGTGATGTAAGTGAGCTGCGTGACCTGCTGATAGGTCGGCCGCGCCTCGATATCCGGGCCGAGCACCCGGTCGACTTCCTCATAGGCCTTCTTCAGCACGTCGGGATGCTTGAGCAACGCATAGAGCGTGCAGGACAGCAGGCCGCTGGTGGTCTCGTGGCCCGCGATCAGGAAGGTGTTGATCTGGTAGCGGATGTTGACGTCGTCGAGTTGCTCGCCGGTAGCACGGTCGACGCCGGTCATCATGGCGCCGAGCATGTCCTTTTTGCCTTCGGCGGCTTCCGCATTGCCGCGGCGTTCGGCGATGATTTCATCGACCATCCGGTTCATGAACGCGACGTCCTGCGCCAGGTCCTTGCGGCGCTTTTGCAGCCACAGGCCTTCCAGCGGAATGCCGCGGGTCATCATGATGGTCTCGAGCGAGCGCACCAGCGATTCCACGAACGGGTGATAGTCGCGGCGATAGAACGAATTGAAGCGATAATCGAAGCCGCAGAGGCCGATCGTATCCAGCGTCAGCGCTGTCATGTCATGGACGACGTCGATCTCCTCGTCGCCGTTGAGCCGCTCCCATTTCTTGACCAGCTGTTCGGCGATATCGACCATGCTCGGATGATAGGAGGTCATCGCGCGGTTGCCGAACGGCTGCAGCAGGATGTTGTGCGCCTTGCTCCAGTTCGGCTCCGAGGTATCGGCCGTGAACAGGCCGTCGCCGCCGACGGCGCGCACCCGGCGCAGCGAACCGCGTACCGCCTTGTCGAAGCGTTTCTCGTCCGAGAGTTCGTCGACGAGATCATGGCCCGACACGATCACGAGCGGCGCGCCCATCATGTTGAGCCAGAAGATCGGCCCGAGCTCCTTGCTCAGCCGCACCAGATCCTGAACGGGGGCCGCCGAATCCAGCGACAACATGTTGCCGACCACCGGCTTGGTCGGCGGATGCGGGATCGGACTCAGTCTGTTGCTCGACGCCATTGTAGAAGTCTCTCCTGCTATCTCGCTATACAACGAGCGTCATCCTGAGGTGCGCGCACTTGCGCGCCTCGAAGGATGAGCCGCTTGCACCTGTCGCCGCATCCTTCGAGGCTCGCCAAAAATGGCTCGCACCTCAGGATAACGACATTTGGGTCGTCTCATCCAAACCGCTTTCTACGCCATTCGATCAGCTTGGCGCTGACCTCGTCCGGCTTTTCCTGCTGCGTCCAATGGCCGCTGTCGCGCACCAGATATTTCTCTAGATCGGGAATGATCTTCTCCATGCCGTCGGCGGCCGAAGGCGGCAACACCGCGTCGTTCTCGGCCATGATCATCAGCGACGGCACCCGCACCGTATGGTCGAGCCCTTCGGAGCGCTGCCAGTTGCGTGTGAAGTTGCGGTACCAGTTGATGCCGCCGGTGAAGCCGGTCTTCGTGAAGGTGTCGACGAACACCTTCTTTTCCTCCGGCGACAGGATTGGCGTCCGCGGATCGTACTTGGCATCATAGGCCGCAATCATTTGCGGGAACGCCAGATTGGTCTTGGCCGATGCGCCAACACCCGCGGTCGACGGCGCTGCGGGCGCGTCGTCCTTGCGCGCCGGCAACGGCTTGCGCATGAACGCGTCGAACGTCTGCTCGACGCGGCTGCCGAAGATCTTGTCAGGCTCGCGGGCAGGATCCTGAAACTGCACGATGTACATGCTGTCGCCGAATCTTTTGCGGAACAGCTCGATCGGGTCGGCCGGCAGGCGGTCGTAATGCGGCGTGTTGACGCCGATCACGCCGGCGACGCGGTCGATGTGGCGGAGCGGCATCTGCCAGACGATGAAGCCGCCCCAGTCGTGGCCGACAAAGATCGCCTTGTCGATCTTGAGGTGATCGAGCAGCCCGACGAGGTCGCCGGTCAGATGCTCCATGTCATAGGCTTCGACCGGCTCGGGCCGGTCGGTTGAACCGTAGCCGCGCTGGTCCGGCGCGATCACGCGGATCCCAGCCTCGCTCAGCGCCTTGATCTGATGACGCCAGGAAAACGCCATCTCGGGCCAGCCGTGACAGAGAATCACGGGCGGCGTGTCGGTCTTCGGTCCCGCGTCGTAGTAGCCCATGCGAATCCCGTTCGTCTGGGCGAACTGCAGCGGCGGCATTTCAATCATTGCAAAACCCTATTCAGCCGCGCTGGTGATGTTCGGCGGCGGCGCATAAGCCGCCTCCAGCGCTTCAAACTCCAGCGGAAGCATGTCGCACAGAACCTGGACATGCGGAATGATGTTGGCGCCGGCGATGAAGCCGAAATCGAGCTGGTCGCGATAGCTCTGCACGGTGATGTTGAGCGCCAGCCCATGGGTCGAGATCGACACGGGGAAGATGTGCAGCAATTCGGCGCCCGCCGCATAGAGCGTCTGCCGCGGCCCCGGCACGTTGGACACCGTGATGTTGGCCGCCGGCGGCAGCACATTCGAGAGATCGGAGCGGCTGTAGAGCAGCGCCAGAATCTGCACCACAATCGGCGCGCCCAGCATCGAGATGTTGGAGACCTGCGGCATCAGGGCCCGCAGCGGGTGCGACATTTCCTTGGACTTGGTGGATTGCGCGATGATCGCCTCCAGCCGGCCCTTGGGATCCTCGAGGTTGGTGGCGATCGAGCAGATCATGCCGAACACCTGGTTGTTGGCCTCGGTGTTGCCCTCCTCGCGCAGCGAGATCGGCACCGCCGCGGTCAGCGACTTGGTCGGCAGCGCGCCCTGCTGCAGCAGATAGCGTCGCACCACGCCGGAAGAGAGCGCCAGCACGACGTCGTTGAGCTTGCCGCCGGAAGCTTTTGCCAATGCTTTGGCCCGCGACAGCGAAATCGAGGTGCCGGCAAAGCTGCGCTCCGACGAGATCGCCTTGTTCAGGATAGTCGGCGGCGAAACCATGCTGGCAATGCTTTCGCGCGACTTCGGATCGGAAATCTTGCCGACCACTTCGGAAACGCTCTTGAGCATCGTCGGTACGCTGGCGGCAAATTTCACCGCGCTCTCGATCTGGAACATGGCGTTGTCGAACAGGATCGATCCGAGATCGCTCTTGCCCGAGCGCGGCAGTTCCAGGCTCTTCGGTGCGGCGGAGGAATCGAACGGCTGGCGCCAGAGCTGCTGATAGGAATCGATCAGGTTGGCGGCGATGTCACGCGGCTCCTGGGCGACCTTTCGCGCCGTCGGCGGCTCGACCTGGCGCGGCACCGGCGTCAGATCGTAGATCATGTTGGTCAGCGCCGCACCGGCGCCGCCGTCGATGCAGGCGTGATGCATCTTGGAATAGAGCCCGATCTCATTGTCCTTCATGCCCTCGAAGACATAGAACTCCCAGAGCGGACGGGCGCGGTTGAGCAGCTTGGCATGCATCCAGCCGACGATGCGCTCCAGCGTCGCGCGGTCGTACGGGGCCGGCAGGCTGCCGCGGAAAATGTGGCGGTCGATGTCGAACTGGTCGTCCTCGACCCAGGACGGATGATCGATATCAAGCGGCGCCTTTTCCAGGCGCGCTTTCAGGATCGGCGCCAGATGCAGCCGCGAGCCGATCATCGCCTTGAAATCTTCGAAGAAGTTACCGTTGTAGTTCTCGGGCAGACGGAAGATCGCCATGCTTCCGACATGCATCGGCATTTCCGGCGTTTCCAGATACAGAAACGAAGCGTCCATCGATGACAGTTTCTTGGCGTCAGTCATGTTTTCCTCCCGCAGAGATCACGCGACGCCTTGATGGCGCTTCTGGCGTTCAGATGGTCCTGAAGACGGGACCAGGTGTCCCCGGTCGTCACGGACGTTAATCAGGATTGTGCATTCCCCGGGGGGCCATATGCAATGGCAAACGGCCCCGATCGGTCAAATTGCTTAAATTCGCCTTCCGCCTGTGCCAGGCGATCGGCGACCGCCCACAAGGCGGCCGGGTTGACGCCGAGCCCGATATGGCTTGCGAGATACACCTCGATATTTTCAGCGGTATCGGAGGGACGCAACAGGCTGGTACGCCAGTTCACGATGCCGTCGGTGCGCGAATAGATCGAGGTCGCGTGCACCGGCAGGTCGCCGGCGATGGCTTGCCTGATCTCCGGATTGTCGTGGACGCCTTCCCCCGACAGCGCTTCGTACAGCCGCGTGGCGTTGGTCGCGGTGACATCGTTGGCAAACGGACTGCCGAGCGTGATCACCGAGCGCACCATGTCCGGCAGTTGCAGGGCGAGGTCGCGCGCATAGATGCCGCCGAGACTCCAGCCAACGATGCTGACCTTTCGGCCTGACGTGTCGTGGATTTGCTTCAGGAGGTCGCGCAACGCGCTGCGCTTGCTGGCGACGCCGCCGAAATTGCGGCCCATGTTCCATGCATAGGTGTCGTAGCCGAGCTCTTTCAGGTAGCGCCGCATCGGCGCCATCGACAGGTCGCTGGCGAGAAATCCCGGCAGCGCCAGCACCGGATGCCCGTCGCCCTTCGGGGCGCGCATCAACAGCGGCGACAGCAGCAGGCTCGAATTCAGTTCGAACACGCTTCTGGCTTCGGCGAGCATCAGGAACAGGCTCGGCGGCCGAAGCTTTCGTTCTGCCGCCGGCACGTCCCCCGCGACGGCCACTATTTCTTGTCCTTCTTGGCCATGCCGCCGAGGCCGGCCATGGTCACGAACATGTCCTGAAACCGTTCAGCGATCTTGGGGTCGAAGGTGAACCAGCTTTGCATCAGCGATTCCGGCGAGACCTTGTCGATGTTGGCCATCATCTGGTGCTGCAACTTGTCCATGACCGCGGTCTGCATCGGCGCGACGTCGGGAAGTCCGAAGAACTGCCGGGCCTCGAGCGGCGTGCAATCTACTTCGACGTTTATCTTCATGGCCGCTCCTTAAACTTTATGGCTTGCCGCAGTATCGCCGTGACTGGCTAAGTTACGCAAGGACAAGACCGCCCCCCGGGCGCCCCGTTCGCCGCATATGGTCAACCAAAACGTTCGACGGCAAAAGGGGTACTATCGGCGAACGGGGTCTCGCCGGTCATCATTTCAGCCAGCAGCCGGCCGGTTGCGGGTCCGAGCGTCAGGCCATGGTGTTGGTGGCCGAAATCGAACCATAAACCGGGGTGGCGGGGCGCTTTGCCGATCACCGGCAGCATATCCGGCAAGCAGGGCCGCGCGCCCTTCCAGGGCTGAGCGTCGACCGGGTCTCCCAGGGGAAACAGCTTATGCGCCTTCGGCATGGCTCGTTCGATCTGGACCGGCGTCGGCGGCGCATCGCGCCGGGCCATCTCCGCGCCGGTGGTCAGGCGAATGCCGCGGTTCATCGGCGCCAGCAGAAAGCCCTGGTCGGTGTCCAGCACGGGATGATTGAGCACGGCATTGCCGCGCGGCGCCAGATGGATGTGGTAGCCGCGTTTGACGTTGAGCGGGATCGAATAGCCGAGCGGCTCGAATATCTGCTCGGACCACGGCCCCATCGCAACCACAACCTCACGCGCCGTGATCGACCCTTCGAGGGTCGCCACGCGCCATCGTGCGCCGGATTGTTCAAGCGTTCGCGCATCGCCGACCAGGAACCGGCCCCCCTTGCGGCCGAACAGCGCCGCATAGGCCTTGGTGAGGCCACCGGGATCGGGGACAAAGCCGGGATCGGGAAAATGCACCGCGCCGGCGAAATCACCGGTCAAATGCGGCTCGCGCGCCGCGATATCTGCTGCGTCGAGGATGTTGCCGGCAACGCCGTATTGCCTGGCGCGTTCGAGTTCCTGCACCGCCTTCGCCAGCGTCGCATCGGAACGATAGAGCTTGATCCAGCCGGTCCGGCGCAACAACTCCGGCACGTTGGCTTCCGCGATCAGCGCCTCATGCTCGACCAGGCTGCGCTGGATCAGCGGCAGTTCGGCCATCGCGCTGTGCATCGCGCGCTCCGGCGACGACGCCAGGAAGTAGCGCACCAGCCAGGGCAGAAAGGACGGCAGATCGGCGAAATGATAGCGCAGTTGCGGCGTGCGGTTGGTCGCATATTGCAGGATCTGACGAAGATCCCGCGGGAACATGTAAGGGAAGACCGACGCGCATTCGATCAGCCCGCCATTGCCGTAGCTGGTCTCCTCGCCGGCCAATTCATGCCGGTCGATCAGGACTGTATCGCGGCCCTTTTTCTGCAAATGGAGGGCGGCACCGACGCCGACCATGCCTGCACCCAAAACAAGAACGTCGGCCTTCAGTTCCGCCACCCGGCACTCCGAAAATTTAATGTAGCGCTGTCTTACCCACAGCCTAAGGTGAAGCTAGTCATTGCCGCATCGCGGCGCAAACGGATCCGCTGATGCGGGAAATCACGCTTGCGCGGCGGCTGGACTTTGGCAACATGGATCGGCAATATCCGCCGCTGTTGCGGAATTGGGCTGATCAAAGCGGGGAAATCCAACACATGTCGGTACGTCAGAGTTTGTTTGCAGCAGTAACGGCTTCCATTCTCGCACTTGCGATGGGGCCGGCATCGGCCCAAACCCTGCGCTACGCCAACCAGGGCGACCTCAAATCGCTCGATCCCTACACGCTGAACGAAACCACCACCCACGCGCATCTCGGCCAAGTCTATGAAGGGCTGATCGCACGCGACAAGGATCTCAAGATCATCCCCGGCCTCGCCGAGCGTTGGGAAACGCCCGAGCCGACCCGTTGGCGCTTCCATTTGCGCAAGAACGTCAAGTTCCAGAACGGCGACCCCTTCACCGCCGACGACGTGCTGTTCTCGGCGGACCGCGTCCGCGCCAAGGGCTCGAACCTGCAGACCCGCATCGCCGCCGACGTGAAGGTCGTCAAGGTCGACGACTTCACCGTCGATTTCATCCTGTCCTCGCCCAATCCCATTTTTCATTATCAATGGGATACCTGGTACATCATGGACAAGAAGTGGGCCGAGGCGAACAACGCCGTGGCGCCGACGCCGGCGGCCGCGACCACGCCGAGCTTCGCCTCGCTCAACGCGAATGGCACCGGCGCCTTCACCATCGAGAGCCATCAGCCCGGCGTGAAGACCGTGTTCAAGGCCAACCCGAACTGGTGGCAGAAGCCCGAGCATAATCTCAAGGAGATCGTCTTCACCCCGATCGGCTCCGACGCCACCCGCGTCGCCGCCCTGCTGTCGGGCGAAGTCGACATCATCGAACCGGTTCCGATCCAGGATATTTCGCGCGTCGATTCCACGCCGACCGCCCAGGTGATGAAGGGCCCGGAACTGCGCACCATCTTCATCGGCATGGACCAGGCCCGCGACGAATTGCTGTACTCGAACATCAAGGGCAAGAACCCGTTCAAGGACGTCCGCGTCCGCGAAGCCTTCTTCAAGGCGATCGATATCGAACTGATCAAGACCCGTGTCATGCGCGGGCTCTCGACGCCCTCGGCACTGATGGTGGCGCCGCAACTGTTCCCGCTCTCCAAGGACTTCACGCGGCCGAAATTCGATCCCGACGGCGCCAAGAAGCTGTTGACGGACGCCGGCTATCCCGACGGCTTCGAAGTCACGATGGATTGCCCCAACGACCGCTATGTCAACGATGCCGCGATCTGCCAGGCTGTTGTCGGCATGCTGGCGCGCATCGGCGTCAAGATCACGCTGCTGGCGCAGCCCAAGGCGCTCTATTTCGCCAAGATCCTCAAGCCCGGCGGCTATCAGTCATCGTTCTATTTGCTCGGCTGGACTCCCGGCACCTCGGACTCGCACAACGTGCTCTACGACATCATGGGCTGCCGTGACGATCCAAAATCCGCCCGCGGCGAAGCCAACGTCGCCGGCTACTGCAACAAGAAGATGGACGAAATCACCGACAAGGTGCTGGTCGAACCCGATGCGACCAAGCGCGATTTGCTGATCAAGGAAGCCTTTGAAATCGCAGCCAAGGATTACGCTTACATCCCGCTGCATCAGCAGGCCCTGGCCTGGGGCGTATCGAAGAAGGTGAAAGTGGTGCAGCGCGCCGACAACGCGGTGCTGCCCTACTGGATGGTCAAACAGGCAGACTAGCAAGGCTCAACGACCCAGGTCCCGGTGGCTTCACGCTCCCGGACCTTTCGTTTTCGGCGGACAGCGGCGTCCACCACACCAAGAGAGAAGTGAAAGGATTACATGCTCGCTTTCACTCTTCGCCGGGCGATCCAGGCGATCGGCGTCATGATTGCGGTCGGGATCATCTCGTTTTCGATGTTCCGGTTCGCCGGCGACCCCGTCAACCAGATCGTCTCACTGGATACGTCGGCGGCCGAACGCGAAGCGGTGCGCAAGTCGCTCGGCCTCGATGATCCCGTGGTGATGCAGTTCGCGCGTTATTTCGGCAACGCGGCCCAGTTCAAATTCGGCGTCTCCTATCAATTCCGGCAACCGGTATCGAGCTTGCTGGCGGAGCGGATGCCGGCCACGCTGGAGCTTGCGATCTGCGCCACCATTTTCGCCATGGTGTTCGGCATCCTGATGGGAGTCTATTCGGCGCTGCGGCGCGACTCCGCGCTGGCCAAGATATTCCAGGCGGTGTCGCTGATCGGAATTTCACTGCCGACCTTCCTGATCGGCATTCTCCTGATCTATCTGTTCTCGGTCACTCTCGGATGGCTGCCGTCGTTCGGCCGCGGCGACGTCGTGCGGCTGGGCTGGTGGACCACCGGCCTCCTGACCCTCTCCGGTCTCAAGGCGCTGATCCTGCCTTCGATCACGCTCGGCCTGTTCCAGCTGACCCTGATCATGCGGCTGGTGCGCGCCGAAATGCTCGAAGTGCTGCGCACCGATTACATCCGCTTCGCCCGCGCCCGCGGCCTGACCACCCGCGCGATCCATTTCGGCCACGCGCTCAAGAACACGCTGGTTCCCGTCATCACCGTGGCCGGGTTGCAATTTGGCTCGGTTATTGCATTTGCGATCATCACCGAGACCGTGTTCCAGTGGCCCGGCATGGGGTTGTTGTTCGTGCAAGCCGTGCAAAACGTCGATATCCCGATCATGGCGGCCTACCTGCTGATGGTGTCGCTGATTTTCGTTACCATCAATCTGGTGGTCGATCTGCTCTACACCATCGTCGATCCGCGCCTGCGCTCGACCCTTAGCCGTCCGGCCTAAAGCGAGATCATTCATGTCCGATGCTGTCGTTCCCCACCGAGCCGAGCCGAGCGCAGTGCCTGCGCGCGCTGGCGCGAGCTGGGTCAGGCGGGCGTTCGACAGTGACATCTTCTATTCGTTCCGCCGCTCCAGGATGACGATGGTCGCGGCGGTCATCGTCCTCCTGTTTTTCCTGCTGGCGATCTTCGCCTCGGTTCTCGCCGTCCAGAACCCGTTCGATCCGGCGCAGCTGCAATTGATGAATTCACGTATCTCGCCGCTGTGGACCGCCGACGGCCAGAGCCCGTTCCTGCTCGGCACCGACGAACAGGGCCGCGACGTGTTTTCCGCCATTCTCTACGGGTTGAGGATTTCGCTTACGGTGGGCGTGCTCGGCGTCATCCTCGCCGGTACGCTCGGCATCACGCTCGGGCTGATCGCGGGCTATGTCGGCGGCGCGGTCGATGGCCTGATCATGCGCATCGCCGACGTGCAGCTCACCTTCCCGGCGATCCTGATCGCGCTCCTGGTCAACGGCGTCGCCAAGTCGGTGTTCGGCAATCGGCTGGACGCGATGAGTACGCTGGTGGTGTTGGTCGTCGCGATCGGTTTGAGTTTCTGGGTGCAATATGCCCGCACCGTGCGCGGCTCGGTGATGGTCGAGAAGAACCGGGATTATGTCGCGGCCGCCCAATTGATCGGGCTCCCCGCCCCGATCATCATGCTGCGTCACGTGCTGCCGAACACGATGGGGCCGATTCTCGTGATCGCCACCATCAACCTCGCGCTCGCCATCATCACCGAGGCGACGCTGTCGTTCCTCGGCGCCGGCATGCCCGACACCATGCCCTCGCTCGGCACGCTGATCCGGATCGGCAACAATTATCTGTTCGCGGGCGAATGGTGGATTGTGGCCTTCCCCGGCTTTGCGCTGGCCGGATTGATCCTGTCCATCAATTTGCTCGGCGACTGGCTGCGCGACGCGCTCAATCCAAAGCTCCGATGACCATTCCCGTCCTCTCCGTGCGCAATCTCGACGTCGAGTTTCACACCCGTCGCAGCGTCCTGCACGCCATCAACGGCATTTCGTTCGACATTGCCAAGGGCGAAGTGCTCGGCGTGGTCGGCGAATCCGGCGCGGGTAAGTCCGTGACGGGCCTTGCGGTTATTGGTTTGATCGACCCGCCCGGCCGCATCGCCGGCGGCGAGATCTATCTGTCGGGCATGCGGATCGATCATCTTCCGCCGGAAGAAATCCGCCGCATCCGCGGAAAGCGGATCGGCATGATCTTCCAGGATCCGCTGACCAGCCTCAATCCGCTCTACCGGATCGGCGACCAGCTCGTCGAGACCATCCGGACCCACCTCAATCTGTCGGAGACCGCGGCGCGCAAGCGCGCCATCGACCTGTTGGCGGAGGTCGGCATCCCCGCGCCGGAAAAGCGCATCGACGCCTATCCGCATGAATTCTCCGGCGGCATGCGTCAGCGCGTCGTGATTGCGCTGGCGATCTGCGCCGAGCCGGAATTGATCATCGCCGACGAGCCGACCACCGCACTCGACGTCTCCGTACAGGCGCAGATCATCTCGTTGATCAAGCGCCTCGGCCGCGATCACGGCACCGCCGTGATGCTGGTGACGCACGACATGGGCGTAATCGCCGAAACCTCCGACCGCGTCGCGGTGATGTATTCAGGGCGGATCGCCGAAATCGGCCCGGTGCAGGACGTGGTGCAGAACCCGCTGCATCCCTACGCCAAGGGCCTGATGGGCGCGATCCCGACGCTGGCGGGTGAAGACAAGCGGCTGGTGCAGATTCCAGGCTCGATGCCGCGGCTGTCGGCGATCCCGCAGGGCTGCTCATTCAACCCGCGCTGCGGCTTTGCCTTTGACCGCTGCCGCGTCGAACGGCCGGAACCGATCGTGCGCGGCACACAGGCGGTCGCCTGCCATCTCTATGATACCGCGCCGAACGAAGCCGTGAAGGAGACCGCGGCATGAGCCCGGCGCCCTTCATCGACGTCAAAAACCTGCGCCGCGTGTTCGACGTTTCAAAACCGTGGCTCAACCGCGTGCTCGAAGGCGGCCATCTGGAATTCCTGAAGGCGGTCGACGGCGTCACCTTCGACATCAGGAAGGGTGAGACGTTCGCGCTCGTCGGCGAATCCGGTTCGGGCAAGACCACCGTGGCGCGGATGGTCGTCGGACTGCTGCCGCCGAGCTCCGGCGAGGTCGTCATCGACGGCGTCTCGATGACCGATGCCAAGCAGGCGCAGGTGCGGCAAAAGCTGCGCCGCCGCATCCAGATGATCTTCCAGGACCCCTATGCGAGCCTCAATCCAAGGTTCCGAGTCGATGCCATCGTCTCCGAGCCGATCCGCGCCTTCGACCTGATCCAGGGCGAGCGCGACATCGCCGCGCGCGTCGGCGAATTGCTCGGCCTCGTCGGCCTGCACGCCGATGACGGCCTGAAATTTCCCCACGAGTTTTCCGGTGGCCAGCGCCAGCGCATCGCCATCGCCCGCGCGCTGGTGCTCGAACCGCGCATCCTGGTGCTCGACGAGCCGACCTCGGCGCTCGACGTTTCGATCCAGAAACAGGTGCTCGACCTGCTCGCCGACCTGCAGCGTCGCCACGGCCTGAGCTATGTGCTGATCAGCCACGATCTGACGGTGGTGCGCGCCCTGGCCCATCGCATCTACGTGCTCAAGGACGGCGCGATCATCGAGCAGGGCGACACCGAGCAGGTGATCGCCGACCCCGTCCATCCCTACGCCCGCAGCCTGGTCCAGGCCGCGGGGTGAGTCGAGCCATGAACCTCTTTTTACGTCGCACGATCCTCGGCGCACTCCTGACCGCGCTGCCGTGGGCTCCTGGTACCGGCTCGGAGGCACTCGCGCTGTTCGGTGACGCCAAGTACCAACCGGGATTCGATCATTTCGATTACGTCAATCCGACGGCCCCCAAGGGCGGCCACATCAGCCTGTCGATCGTCACCCAGACCAGCAGCTTCGACAAGATCAACCCGTTCTCGCTCAAGGGTCGCGCCGCGCCCGGCCTGCTCGAACTGGTGTTCGAGACGCTGACCACCACCAGTCTCGACGAGCCGAACACCCAATACGGCCTGCTCGCCGAGGATATCGACCTGGCCACTGATCTCAGCGGGGTGACCTTCCGCCTGCGTCCCGGGGCGCGCTTCAGCAATGGCGATCCGGTCACCGCCGAGGATGTGCGCTACTCCTTCGCCACGCTCACCGGCCAGGACGCGAGCCCGCGCTTCCGCTCGTACTTCGCCGACCTCACCGGCATCACCGTGCTCGACGAGCGGCGCGTGCGCTTCGCCTTCAAGCGGCGCAACCGCGAGCTGGCGTTCGTCGCCGGCAGCCTGCCGGTGTTCTCTCCGAAGTGGGCGACCAGCGCCAGCGGCGCGACCATCCCGTTCGACGAGCTGCGGCTCGAACCGCCGGTCGCCAGCGGGCCGTACCTCGTCGAGCGCGCCACCGGCGGCCTGAACATCGTGTTCCGGCGCAACCCGAAATACTGGGCGGCCGACCTGCCGATCCGCCGCGGGATGTACAACTTCGATCTGGTGACCTACCAGCTGTACAAGGATGCCGACACCCAGGTGGCTGCTTTGCGCGGCGGGCAGTTCGACTTCTTCAACGAGACGCGCATGCGCTACTGGGTGGCGCAGTACATCGGCCCGCGCTTCGACAACGGCGAGCTGGTCAAGCTGACTGTGCCACACCAGAATCCGGCGGCGTTCAACGGCTGGGTCTTCAACCTGCGCCGCCCGCAGTTCCAGGACTGGCGCGTGCGCGCCGCGCTCAACTACGCCTTCGACTGGGAATGGGTCGACGACAAGATCCTCGACGGCGAATACAAGCGTGTGACCAGCGTGTTCACCGGCACCAAGCTCGCCGCCAGCGGTCTGCCCGGGCCCGATG